>NZ_JBHVHQ010000051.1:0-20249 GCF_042800135.1 Streptomyces sp. NPDC057654
GGCCGCGGGAGCGGCCTGGGCGGGCTGCGGAGCGGCCTTCGCCGGCTGGGCCTGCGCGGCGGCCGGCGGGGCGGTGGTGGGGGCCGGAGTGTCGGCTCCCGTGACGCCCGTCGGCGGCTGGGCCGCCGGGGCGCCCGGCTTGTAGTCGGCGAAGAAGTCCCACCAGGCTCGGTCGACCGAGTTCGGGTCCTGGAGGTACTGCTGGTAGATCTCGTCGACGAGCCACTCATTGGGGCCGAAGACATCGGCTGGACTCTTGCCCGGCCCGTTCTCTTCGGTCGAGATGCTCGAGGTGTTGGGGGACTGTGGCGACACGGCGGCAACCGCCCTCTTCCGCTTCCTAAGGTGGTGGACAGCGGGAATAAAGGCTACGCCTCTTGGGACCTTGCTTGCAGGCCACACGGGCCAGTCGTCGCGCAAGTCACATTGTTGGTTTGGTTTCGTGGCATGACTTGGCGGGAAACACACCGAGTTTCGCTGTCCTTGAGGTCCCCAAGACTCTCCGAGGGCTCGGGCGATAGCGCCCACAACCCTCGAATGTGTGCTTCCAACGTCGACCCTACGTCAACTCGTCTGTCGAGGCGTTCCCGGAAGAGTGACTTGTATGCGGCACCCACGGGGGGATTCGGCCACACCGATCCGGCCACCGTGCAGATCGACCGCCCAGCGCGCGATGGCCAGCCCCAGACCCGTCCCGCCGTCGGTCCCCGGACCCTGCTGACCCGAGCCGCCCCGGTTGAAGCGCTCGAAGACCCGGTGCCGCTCGGACTCGGGAATGCCGGGCCCCTCGTCGATGACCTCCAGCGCCAGCGTCTCCTCGCCGTCGCCGCGCCGGGCGCGGACCGTGACCCGGCCGCGCTGCGGACTGTGCTTCACCGCGTTGTCGACCAGATTGGCCACCACCTGGTGCAGCCGCTCCACGTCCGCGTACGCGGTCAGCTCCGGCGGGGATACGTCCAGGTGGAGATGGACGTCCTTGCGGGTGTGCGGCGCGGAACCGCTGCCGTTGGCCATGCTGGCCTCCTTCAGCACGCCCGCCAGATACGGCCAGACCTCGAAGCGCCGCGAGTGCAGCGGCAGGACCCCGTTGTCCAGCCGGGACAGATCCAGCAGCTGCTCCACCAGCCGGCCCAGGCGCTGCGTCTGGCGCAGCGCGATCCGCATCGTCTCCGGGTCCGCCTCCGAGACGCCGTCCACGACGTTCTCCAGCACCGCCCGCAGCCCCGCGATCGGGGTGCGCAGCTCGTGCGAGACGTTGGCGACCAGCTCCTTGCGGTGGGTGTCCACCGCCTCCAGATCGGCCGCCATGTGGTTGAAGGCGGTGGCCAGGTCGCCGAACTCGTCGCGCCGGTCGGCCCGCACCCGCCGGGTGTAGTCGCCGTGCGCCATGGCCCCGGTGATCTCGGTCATCTCGTCCAGCGGCGCGGTCAGCCCCTGCGCCACGAACTGGGTGATCAGCAGCGAGGCGATGATCGAGAAGACGGTGATGATGCGCAGCTCGGTCGCGGAGTGGATCGCGACGAAGACCAGCAGGGTGGTGATGATCACCGACCCGATGACGAGCGCGCCGAGCGCGGCCTTCACCGAGCGGTACGGGTCCAGGGGGCGCAGCGCTTCCCACACCCGGCCCCAGGCCCCGGCGCGCTTGTTCCGTTCCGTACCGGTCACGGGTCACCACCCCCGGACGCGACGCAGCCGGGCCTTCGCGCGTACGGGCCACGGTCTGCCTCGCCACCACCCCGTATGCGGCTGCGGCCCGTCATGCGGCCGGGGTCTCCAGCGCGTAGCCCACGCCGTGGACCGTGCGGATGCGCTCGGCCCCGATCTTGCGGCGCAGCGCCTTGATGTGGCTGTCCACGGTCCGGGTCCCGGACGCGTCGGCCCAGTCCCACACCTCCGCCAGCAACTGCTCCCGGGAGAGCACCGCGCGCGGCGTGTTGGCGAGGCAGACCAGCAGGTCGAACTCGGTGGGCGTCAGATGCACGTCGCTGCCCCGCACCCGCACCCGGCGCTGCGCGTGGTCGATCTCCAGCTCGCCCAGGCGCAGGATGCCGCTGCGCGGCGTGTGCGCGGCCATCGCCGCCCGCTCCACCCGGCGCAGCAGCACATGCACCCGCGCCGCCAGCTCCCGCATCGAGAACGGCTTGGTCATGTAGTCGTCCGCGCCGACCCCGAGCCCCACCAGCATGTCGGTCTCGTCGTCGCGCGCGGTCAGCATCAGGACCGGCACCGGCCGCTGCGCCTGGACGCGGCGGCAGACCTCCAGCCCGTCGAAGCCGGGCAGCATGATGTCCAGCACGAGGGCGTCGGGCTGCCACGCCTCGGCCGTCTCCACGGCCGCCGGCCCGTCGCCCGCCGTCTGTACCTGGAATCCCTCGGCGCGCAGCCGTGCCGCGATGGCGTCGACTATCGTCTGGTCGTCCTCGACGACCAGCACCCTGCGCTGTGCGCCCGGAGTGGCCGCGGCGCCGCCCGGGCTGATGTGTGTCTGCTCCATGCGCCCCGCCCTTAGCGTCTTTCCGTGCCCGGTCGTGCTTGGTCACGCCTGGCTCGTGCGTGCCTGGTCGCCTCTACGCAAAGCAGAGTACGGGCAGGTGGCAAGGGACGGCTACGCGCCCCGAACCGCCAGGTGGACCACGTCCGGTACGCCTCGGGCAACTGCGATCTCTTCCGTCCGTACACCCGTGAACCCGGCATTCCGGAGCGCCTCGTCGAAGGCCGGGGAGGGCTGCGCGGACCAGACGGCGAGCACGCCGCCGGGGTTCAGCCGGGCCCGGCAGGCGGCGAGCCCGGCGGGGGAGTAGAGCCCGCCGTTCTCCTCCGTGACGGTCCATTCGGGGCCGTTGTCGATGTCCAGGCAGAGCGCGTCGTAGGTGTGGTCGCGGGTGTGCGACGTGTCACGCACGTACGCCACGAGGTCCGTGTGCAGGATCTCGGTCCGGGGGTCGGCGAGCGCCTCGGCGGAGACCGCGGCGAGCGGCCCGGCCAGGTGCCAGTCGATGACGGCCTGCTCGCGCTCGACGACCGCGATCCTGCCCCAGCGCGGCTCGGCGGCGGCCCGCGCGAGGGAGAAGCCGACGCCGAGGCCGCCGATGAGGAGGGCGGGGGCCTGCCGCTCGGGCGGCAGGGCGGCTAGGGCCGCGTCGATCAGCAGGCGCTCGGAGCGGCCGTCGGAGGTGTCCATCAGGAAGCAGCCGTTGGCGATGATCTCGTAGACGGCGTCGCCGGTCGCACCGGCGCCTTTGGATGCCGCGCTGCCCGCCGGGCGCCGCCGGAGCACCACCTCCCCGTACGGACCTTCGCGGCGCTCCAGGGTGACGGGGGCGTCGGTGGTGTCGTACTGCGGCGACATGGCGCGGGACCTCCGGACGGCTCGGCGGTGAAGAAAGGCGGTGAAGAAAGGGGAAAGGAGCAGCAAAGGTGTGGAGACGGGACGCCTCGCACCCGCATTCGGTTGCTCATTGTGACAGGAGTCACTGACAGGGCTTGATGGTCGGGTCGACCCCGCACCTTAATCTTCTGAGACCGACCATGTTCTGAGGCCGATCACGTTGTGAGAGCGGCCGACGGACACGGCTGCCCGGAGGGAAGGGGTCCGACCACCGTGACCTTGGTGGACGCTGCCGATGCGCCGGTTGTCACCCAGCCGGAGGCCGCGCGCCCGCCCGCGCCGGCATGGCCGAGACGGGCCCTCGCGCTGCGGCCCTGGCGGATCCTGCCGACCCCGCTCGGCACCCCGTTCACCTTCGGCTACGTCCTGATCCTGATCGCCACCGCCGCGTACGCCGACTACGGCGACCAGGAGACCGTGGGCCGGCTGCTCCGCGACTCCAGCACCGACGTCGCGCACCTCTCGGACCGGCCGCTGCTCGCCCTCGTCGCGAGCGCGTTATGGGTCGCGGGCGGACTCCAGTCGGCGTACGGACTCGCCTTCCTCTTCATCCTCACGGCACTCGAACGGCGCGTCGGCGGCCTGCGTACCGTCGGCGTCTTCCTCCTCGGCCACGTCGTCGCGACCCTCGCCACGGAGCTCCCGGTCGCCTGGGGCGTCGCCATGGGCGAGCTGCCCACCGCCTCCCTGCACCGCCTGGACTACGGGATCAGCTTCGGCCTGATGGCCTGTACGGGCGCGCTCGCCGGACTGCTGCCGCCTTCGGTGCGGTGGACGCTGCTGGGGTGTGCAGGGCTGCTGTGCGCCCGCGATCTGCTGGAGTACCTCGACCCGCTCTCCGCCTGGGGCCATCCGCTGGCCGGCCTGGTCGGGGTCGCCTGCTGGCCGCTCGTACGGCGGCGGATGCGGGAACGGGCGGTGGCGCGGGCCATGACGCGGCGCTGAGGAGCGGCGGGCTTTTTTGGAGGGGCGTCGGCTTTGGAGGGGCGTCGGCGTGGGCTGAGAGAATGAGGGTCCGCCCCGCCGGGCGGCGCCCGCCTCACACCAGGAGCCCACGCACGTTGTCCCACGACGACCGCGCCCAACCGTCCACCGGCACGACCGGCGCAGCCGACACGTCCGGCGCCGACGACGCCGACGCGCTCGGCCTGCGCTCCGACTGCGCCAGCTGCTTCGGGCTGTGCTGCGTCGCGCTGCCCTTCGCGGCCTCGGCGGACTTCGCGATCGACAAGCCCGCCGGGAAGCCCTGCCGCAACCTTCAGACGGACTTCCGCTGCGGCATCCACGCCGACCTGAGGCCGCGCGGTTTCTCCGGCTGCACCGTCTTCGACTGCTTCGGCGCGGGCCAGAAGGTCTCCCAGGTCACCTTCGGCGGCCGGGACTGGCGGCAGGCGCCGGAGACCGCGCGCCCGATGTTCGACGTGTTCCCCGTCATGCGGCAGCTCCATGAACTCCTGTGGTACCTCGCCGAGGCGCTGTCCCTCCCGCAGGCCCGCTCCCTCCACGGCGAGCTGCGCGACGCCCTGCGCCGGACCGAGCGGCTCACCGAGGGCGGCGCCGAGGAGCTGGCGGCGCTGGACGTGGCGGCGCACCGGGGCGAGGTCAACGAACTGCTGCTGCGGACGAGCGAGCTGGTACGGGCCGGTGTCGCCGGGCGCAAGAAGAAGAACCACCGGGGCGCCGACCTCATCGGCGCCAAGCTTCGCGGCGCTAACCTGCGGGGCGCGAACCTGCGCGGCGCGTACCTCATCGCCGCCGACCTGGGCGGCGCGGACCTGCGCTCGGCCGACCTGATCGGCGCCGACCTCCGCGACGCGAACCTCTCCGGCGCGGACCTCACCGGCAGCATCTTCCTCACCCAGGCCCAGCTCAACGCGGCCAAGGGCGACGCCGCCACCAGACTCCCCGAGGCGCTGACGCGGCCGGGGCACTGGGGCTGACCGCTGCCCCGTACCGGGTGACGTGCGGGGATGCGGGCGGGGATGCGGAGGGAGCGGTCGGCATGTCAATATCAGTCCATGCTGACATCAGCCGAAACTGATCTGCTCCAGGTCCTCTCCTCCCCGCTCAGGCTCCGGATCGTGACGCTGCTCGCCCGCGAGACGCTGTGCACCACGCATCTGGTGGAGGAGACCGGCGCACGGCAGACCAACCTCTCCAACCACCTCAAGGTGCTGCGCGAGGCCGGTGTCGTGGACACCGAGCCGTGCGGCAACTTCACGTACTACCGGCTGCGGCCGCAGGTCATCGAGGCGCTGGCCGGCTCGTTCGCGGAGCTGGCCGCCGTCGCGCGCGAGACCGCCGCCGCCGACCGCAGGAGGCCGTGCCTGTGACCCGCGCCGACCCCGCCGACCCCGCCACGACTCCCCAGGCCGGTACGGAAGCCCGTAAGGACGCCCGTACGGACGCGCCGCCCGCATCGTCCCCCGTCGCCGCGCGGCTCTCCACGCTCGACCGCTTCCTCGCGGTCTGGATCCTGCTGGCCATGGGCCTCGGGCTGGGCCTGGGGCGGCTGGTCCCCGGTCTGAACGACGCCCTCGCGGCGGTCGAGATCGGCGGCGTCTCGCTGCCGATCGCCGTCGGCCTGCTGGTCATGATGTACCCGGTCCTCGCGAAGGTCCGCTACGACCGGCTCGACGCGGTCACCGGCGACAAGAAGCTGATGGTCTCCTCGCTCGTCGTCAACTGGCTGCTCGGGCCCGCCGTGATGTTCGCGCTCGCCTGGATCTTCCTGCCGGACCTGCCCGAGTACCGCACCGGCCTGATCATCGTCGGCCTCGCCCGGTGCATCGCGATGGTCATCATCTGGAACGACCTGGCCTGCGGCGACCGCGAGGCCGCCGCCGTGCTCGTCGCCCTGAACTCCGTCTTCCAGGTCGTCGCCTTCGGCCTGCTCGGCTGGCTCTACCTCGACCTGCTGCCCGGCTGGCTCGGCCTCGGCGACGGCCACCGCCTCGACATCTCCATGGGGAAGATCGCCCTGAACGTCGTGGTCTTCCTCGGCATCCCGCTGGTCGCCGGTTTCCTGACCCGCCGCCTCGGGGAGCGGAAGCTCGGCCGGGAGCGGTACGAGGCGAAGGTGCTGCCGCGGATCGGCCCCTGGGCGCTGTACGGGCTGCTGTTCACCATCGTCGTCCTCTTCGCCCTCCAGGGGCGGACGATCACCTCGCAGCCGCTCGACGTCGCCCGCATCGCGCTGCCGCTGCTCGCCTACTTCGCCATCATGTGGTTCGGCACGTTCGCCCTCGGCAAGGGGCTCGGCCTCCCGTACGACCGCACGGCGACCCTCGCGTTCACCGCGGCGGGCAACAACTTCGAACTCGCCATCGCGGTCGCCATCGCGACCTTCGGCGTCACCTCCGGACAGGCCCTCTCCGGGGTCGTCGGCCCGCTCATCGAGGTGCCGGTGCTGATCGCACTGGTCTACGTATCGCTGGCCTGGCGGCGGAAGTTCGGGGCCGCGGCGGGGTGAGGCACGCGCCCGGCGGAAGGCTTGAAGGGCGGTCCGGGCCGTTCGCCGGGCCTTCCGCCGCGCGACGGCGGCCGTATGCCGGTGGTATCCGGCGCCGACGGGTTGCCGGATGCGGCCGGGCTCCGTAACGATGCCCTATGAGTCTGACGACCGAAGGCCGCGCCCCGGGCCCGGTGCGTTTCTATCTCGCCTGCGACCGCGGGGGCTGTACGGAGCGGGTCACCTTCGACCTGGTGATCGCCGAACCACCACCGGACGAGGAGCTGGATCTCACCAACTTCCTGCTCCATGAGGCCAAGCAGGCGGTTCCGCACATCGCCGAGCTGGGCTGGATCTTCATTCAGGGCGGCGAGGGTTACTGGTGCCCGGCCTGCTCGACGCCGTCCCGCGGACCGGCGGCCGGGGCCTCCTGAGGCGGGGCGCGCCTGCCTGCCCGGAGGCTCAAAGGAACGGTGTCACGCGGCGCGGGCCGTCTGCCGCCTGGACGGCCCGCCTCCGCCTCCCCTCTGCCTTCCCTCCGCCTCTGCCTCGGAGTTGAGGCAGGCTACGGCCATGGACTCCCGACCTGCCGACGCCCCCGGCCACTCCTGGCTGGGCCCTCCGATCGACGCCCGCGCCCTCTTCGCGCCGGAGCACGCCGCGCTGATCGCCACGCTGCGCGCGCTCGCGCCCGCCGACTGGCGCAAGGAGGCGGTGCCCGGCTGGACCGTACGCGATCTCGCCGCGCACCTCCTGGGCGACTGCTACGGACGCCTCTCCCGCGACCGCGACGGCCACGCGGACGGCCCCGCCTTCGCGGCGGGCGAGACGCTGGAGGCGTTCATCCACCGCATCAACCAGGAATGGGTGGACGCGCTGTCGCGGGTGAGCCCGGCGGCGCTCACCGACACCCTGGACCTGATCGGCGGGCAGACCGCCCGGTTCTTCGAGGCCGCCGACCCGCAAGCGCCGTCGCTGGGGGTGTCCTGGGCGGGCGCCGATCCCGCGCCGATGTGGCTGGACAGCGCCCGCGACTTCACCGAGTTCTGGACGCACCGCCAGCAGATACGCCACGCCGTCGGCCAGGACACCGACGCCGGGCCGCGGTTCCTGTCCGTGGTCCTGGACACCTTCATGCGGGCGCTGCCGCATACGCTGCGCGACGTCGGGGCGCCGGCCGGGACGCGGGTCCGGGTGAGCGTCGACGGACCGGCGGGCGGCGACTGGACCGCGACGGCTACGGACCGGGGCACGTGGTCCCTGGCGCCCTCGGACGGGCCTCAACGCCTCGCAGCCACCCTCCACTTGGACCCGGAGACGGCCTGGCGGCTGTGCACCCGAGGGCTTCAGCCCGCCGAAGCGCTGGCCCGTGCCCGTATCGACGGCGACCGCGAACTGGCCGCGGCGGCCTGCCGGATCGTGTCCGTCATCCACTGACGGCCGGTCGTGGGGGAGGGCGTCAGAGGCCGATGACGACCTTCCCCATGCCCGCCCCCTTCTCGAAGTAGGCGAACGCCTCCGGGGCGGCGGCGAACGGGAAGACGCGGTCGATGACCGGCCGCAACCGGTGCCGCGCGACGACCCGGTTCATCCGCTCGAAGTCGCTCCGGCTGCCGACGGCGACGGTCCGCAGCGTCGCGCCGAGCTGGAAGAACCGCGTCAGGTCCATGCCGCCGCCCGACGCGAGATTGCCGACGAGGGAGATCCGGCCGCCGTCGGCGAGGGCGTCGATGGACTGGGCGACCGTCCCCGCCCCGCCGATCTCCACGACGAGATCGACGCCGCGGCCGTCGGCGAGCGCCCGTACCCGCGCGCCCCACTCGGGCGTACGGGCGTAGTCGACGACCTCGGACGCGCCGAGGTCCTTCAGGCGCCGGGCCTTCTCCGCGCTGGACGTCGTGGCCAGCACGCGCGCCCCGGCGAGGCGGGCGAACTGCAACGCGAAGACGGACACGCCGCCCGAGCCCTGGACGAGCACGGTGTCGCCCGGACCGATCCCGTCGACGGCCGACCACGCCGTGAGGGCGGCGCACGGGAGGGTGGCCGCCTCCTCGTAGGAGAGGTGGTCCGGCACGCCGACCACGCTGCGCTCGTCGACGGCGATGTACTCGGTGAGCCATCCGTCGCGCTGCACGCCGTACAGCTCGCCCCAGCCGGGGAAGGGCCCGTAGATCCAGGCGGGATGGAAGGTGCTCATGACGCGGTCCCCGGCCCGGAACCGCGTGACGCCGTCCCCGGCCGCCTCGACGACGCCCGCGCCGTCGGAGAGCGGGACGCGGCCGGGCGGCACCGGGGCCGAGTACCGGCCGCCGACGATGAGCCGGTCCCGCGCGTTGAGCGCGGCGGCCTTCACCCGTACGAGCACCTGGCCGGCGGCCGGGACGGGCACCCGGCGCCGTACGGGAAGGACCGGGGCCTCGGTGCCGCTGACCTGGAACGCGCGCATGGACTGCTCTTCGCTGGTAGCTCTCACGCCTTCACGCTAGGGCCGGGCGGCTGGATGGAAAGTATCATTCAGTCCAGGATTCAGTGCCGATCGTCCAGGAGGTGGTGGGGAGTGGATCCCATCGACGACCTCCTCACCACGATGAAGATCGAGGACGCCCGGTACGTACGGGTGGAGGCCCGCGCCCCCTGGGGCATCTCGTTCCCGCCCCGGCACCTCGCCCGGCTGGTGCTGATCGCCGGCGGCTCGTGCTGGCTGACCGCGGACGTTTTCGACGGCCCGCAGCGGCTGACCGCAGATGACTGCTTCCTGGTACGGGCAGGGGTCGGCTTCACGCTCCAGGACGAGCGCGGCAGGCCGGTCGTCGACTGTGAGGACGTCTTCGCCCGTGAACAGGGACAGGCTCCCGGCGGTGTGGCGCGGGCCGGGGGCGACGGCGAGCCGACCGAGATCGTCTCCAGCCGGTTCGCCTTCGACGCCGTGGCGGCCGAACCGCTGTTCACCCTGCTGCCGCCGCTGTTCCGGCTCCGCCTGGACGACACGGCCGGCCATCTGCTGCGCGCCACATTCGACCTCATCGCGGGGGAGGGCGCGACCGGCCGGATCGGCTCGGGCTTCGTCATGAGCCGGCTGTCCGACGTGCTGTTCGTTCAGGCACTGCGGGCCTGCTGCGCGGAGTTCGGCGGCGGCGCGGTCGGCTGGCTCGCCGCCCTGCGGGACCCGCGCCTCGCCCAGGTCATGCGGGAGATGCACGGGGACCTGGCCCACCCCTGGACGGTCGACGTCCTCGCCCGCAAGGCGGGCATGTCCCGCTCGGCCTTCGCCGCCCTCTTCAAGGAGAAGGCGGGCGACACCCCGCTCGGCTACCTCACGGCCTGGCGCATGTACCGCGTGAAGACCCTGCTCCGCGAGACCCCGATGAGCGTCCAGGAGATCGCCGTCCGCGTCGGCTACGACACCGGCAGCGCCCTGAGCCGCGCGTTCCTCCGCCGCGAGGGCATGTCCCCGGGCTCCTGGAGACAGCTGAGGGGCCGCCCCTCCCGTAGCGAATCTCGTAGCGAAGAAGCTTGACCGCTCGGCCGGTCGTCAACGTCGATTGATGTCGTGTGCAGTTGAAGGCTGCATCTGCCCACGGCACTGAGCAGCGAGATGAAGAGTCGGACTACACGGCAGACCTGCGAGTCGTGCAGATCTACCTTGCGTTTTCGATGGTCAGCGGCGGGCTGCGTCGTGCTCTCCGCAGACGAAGCCGCACGCACTATGGCGTGCCCAGCCGGACCTCGCACCTGCCCAAGGTGATGACCGGTGAGGCGAGGAGTTCGCCTGCGTGTGCGCCATCTCAATCGCGCTGATCAACTTTGCGCTTTCGAGAGGTTGGGACGCCTGGTTCTCCTCGCGAGTCTTGATGCGAGCTGGCGCTGGCCTCTGCTGACAAGTTCACTAGCTGCCTCGCCCAGTCAACTCCGGTGCACTCATGGGCGCCTGGCCCTTCTGTCGTGCAGCGAGAAGCATCGCCAGGGGGAGCGAACATGTAGCCTGACATCGTGACAGATGGCCTCGAAATAGCCCTTCAGAAGCGTGCTGATCTCGATCGGTACGGATCCAACAAGCGACTGCTGCTCGCGCTGCAACTGATGCTCGACATCGAGGATATCGACACGGTTGCTGCCACATCACTGACTGACCATCCCAACGACAAGTCATGCGATCTGCTCTACATTGATCGCGGTTCTGGCCGAGTTATCCTCGCTCAAGGATACGAGTCCGAGAATACTGCGAAGTTGCAGGCGCCTGCGAGGAAGGCTGCTTCCCTTCACCAGGCGGTCAATTGGTTGTTCAACAAGGGCGAGCCCGACGGGGTGCCAGATGTCCTGAGGGTTGCCTGGCGCGAACTTCATGATGCACTGGCGGACGATGTCATTGGGCATGTCGCGATTTGGTACGTGCATAACCTTCCAGAGTCACAGCAGGTCATAGGAGAGCTCGAAGCGGCTCGCGACTCCGCATACGCGCAGTTGAGTCACGGCTACCCGGGTAAGAAATTCGAGGTCTCTTGCGAAGAGTTGGGTCGCGAGCGGCTGTCTGCGCATTACGAAAATTCGCAGACGCCTATTCTGGTTTCGGATACGTTCACGATTGAGGTGCCGGGGGCGTTCGAGGAACGAGGCGACCAGTGGACTGCCTTGTGTACGAGCGTACCGGTGAGCTGGCTACATGAGCGCTTTAAACAGCATGGTGCGGGGCTGTTCTCGTCGAACGTCCGTGACTACTTGGGAAGCCGTCGCTCGCAGAGCAACATCAACAACGGCATCCAGGAAACGGTTCTGAAAGAGCCGACGAACCTGTGGGCCTACAACAATGGCATCACTGCGCTGGTACACGACTTTAGCTTTAGTGGCGGCACAGTTGAGATCACGGGGCTGGGTATCGTTAACGGTGCGCAGACCACTGGGGCGATCGGCTCGGTTCCGGCGGGAGATATTGGTCAGGAGAGTCACGTCCTTATCCGCTTCATCCGCTGCAGTGATCCCGAGACCGTCAAGAGCATCGTTCGTTTCAATAACCGGCAGAATCCCACACAGGCATCGGACTTCCGTAGCAATGACGGTGTGCAGAGGCGGCTTGTACGCGAGTTCCAGCAGTTGGGGGTAGTCGGCTACAGCGGCGGCCGTCGCGGAGGCGCCGAGGATGTCATCCGCCGCCCAGGGGAGAACCATCTCTCCGCAGAGGTCGCGGCGCAGGCCCTTGCTGCCTTCCATGGAGAGTCTGGCGTGGCCTACCACGAGAAGAGCAAGATTTGGGAGCAGGACGGTATCTACAGCCGAGTCTTCCCTGAACGTGTCTCCGCCGAACACATCGTATTCGTCGCGAGCCTGCTGCGCGCCGTCGAGCTGGAGAAGGCGAAACTCGGGCGCATCGGGGCAGAGGCGCGGACTGAGGACGAGGTCGAGCTATTCGAGTGGTTTGGCCTGAGGGGGTCGATCATGCTTGCTGCGGAGGCCATCGGAGCCACGAGGGAGACGCTTGTCGGGGAAGCTGTCAGCGACCCCTACGCCCTGCGATTCAAGAAGAACGTATCTATGTCCGAGGCGGCCAAAGCGTGGGAGCCCATCGTGGAGTCGCTGTTGGCATTCGCTCCAGGGCAACTGCGGGACCCTCTGGTGACATCGAGTCTGCGTAACCGGCAGGCGGTCGACACGGCGCTCCGCAACTTCCGCTCCCAGGTCGTGGCAGCACGCAAGCACAACCGAACAACCTACGAGCTCTTTGTGGACCAGGTGATTTCTCGGTAGGACAATTGGGTGCTGCTTGACCCGACCAACACCCGCCTAGGTAACGCCGATATGGGTCTACTGGTGTAGGTGCCTGGGGGCAAGGAGTCTCAACTTCGCCGCGTCGTTGGGGCGGTTATTAGGAGGTTTTGTAGTAGCTGTCTCCATTCGGGAGAAGCGTGTGGGACATAAAGGGGTGCCAGGCACGCCTGAACACAGTGGCGAGGTGGCGATGCGCGGTTAGTGCGTCGCCAGCTCGGTGGGATGGATTGAAGGCGCGGGCACGGCGCTGCTGTGCGCGCTGAGTGCCGGCGTGCTGGGCTGATTTCCGGAGGTGATGCTTCTGGTCATGGACGCGGATCGGAGCAAGAGGCGGGCGCTTGGCCGTCATATTGGCCCAGTGGCTGATGGGGTCGTTTTCATGTTGGCCGTAGCGAGGGTGTCGTAGCCGTCGGGCGATCTCGGCGTTGAAGAGACGGCGGTCCCAGGCATTCCCTTGTGCTTGGTGTCTCCAGTAGGGCGATGAGAAGAGTGGGGCCAGGATGATGGCTTCGGGATAGACCGCGGCGCAAAGGCGGGCGACGGAGAAGGTCGTTTCGGCCGTGCCGGGAGGGATGAGGATGTTGGCCCGGCGGATCCAGTCGTGACGCACTTCGCCGTTCTCGTTCTCGGGGAGTGACCAGAGCTGGCCGCAGATGAGTATGGCGCTGAGGACCGCGTCGTAGGTGATGGCCCAGCCGTGGCGTTGGAGGATGCGCAGGTGTCGACGTTGTGCTTGGACGACTTCTGGGAGGGCGTCGAGGGGCGTGGTGTGTCCGTCGGCGTCGGATGGGCAGAGCCATAGCCGATGTCGGGCGCAGACGTAGCGGTGGTGCGGCAGGATCCTGGTGACCTCGCCGCCGGGGTGTTTGGCGTTGCAGTGGTGGCAGCCGGGTTGCGGCTGGTGGCGGAACATGGCCCAGTCGGGCTGTGGGGTGCGTAGTTCGGGCAGGGCTCCGGCGAGGGAATGGACTGTCCGGCCGGTGATGGCGGCGAGGCGTTCGGGGACGACGACGCGGCGCATGCCTCCGGAGGTTTCGCGTTCGGTGACGCACCGCCAGAGGGTGTTGATGTCGAGGCCGTGGAGGCGGGCCAGGCGGCCGATGTAGGAGGCAGCGATCTCGTGCTGTGCGGGCGGTACGGGGTCGGGTAGGCGGGGAAGGAGCATCAGGCGGTGCGCCTCCGGCGGGAGCGGGGTTTCTCCGGGGCTGTGAGAGCTTGGTAGCGTTCGGCGGCGTAGTCCACCGGAACTGTCTCCAGAAGGTCTTCTGTGATGCGTTCACTGCAGTCTTCGATGGCGAGCACCGCGGCGCCCCGGACGAGTTGCGACAGGCTGCCGATCATGCCGCCGGAGCGGTGGTAGAGGTACTCGCTCAGACCCGTCAGCGTTCCGGGCTGATGGTGGTGCAGGCGGAGCATGGACTCCAGGGTGCCAACTAGGGATTGCCAGGCTTTCTGGCCCGTCCCGGAGGCGTAGGAGAACGGGGCGGCGGGGATAACGGTGAACCGTCCGGCGATCTGGCGGCCGCGGGTGCCAGCGAACAGGCCCTGTGCC
The DNA here is from genome assembly GCF_042800135.1 of Streptomyces sp. NPDC057654. Taxonomy (NCBI): domain Bacteria; kingdom Bacillati; phylum Actinomycetota; class Actinomycetes; order Kitasatosporales; family Streptomycetaceae; genus Streptomyces; species Streptomyces sp. NPDC057654. Next base: position 14,155 of record NZ_JBHVHQ010000051.1, read on the forward strand.
TCAACATCGATGCCCGCGTATGCGAAGGTGGCGGGCAGCCGCTCGGCGAAGTACTTCAGCTGGTCGGAGGCTTCGGCGCCGGTGCGGGTGGCGAGGTTCAGGTTGTGCAGCTCGTCGACCAGGACCAGATCGACATGGACGTGAGCGCCGGTCGCGCAGACCGCGTTGACGACGTCGGTGATGTTGAAGCGGGTGGGGAAGTCCAGGCCAAAGAACCGGGCGAACTCCATGGCGAGCATCTTCGGTGTGGCGGCCGGCGGGACGGTGACATAGACGACCGGGAGCCGGGCGCGGTCGCGTGGGTGGCGCTTGCGGACCGCGATCTCGTGGGCCCGCCCGAGTTGGGAGAGGGCGGTGGTCTTCCCTGTGCCGGAGGCGCCGCTGATGATGACTCCCCGACGGGCGGAGATCTGCTGCCGGTTGAGCTGGACCAGGAGCCGTGAGGTGGCGATGACCTTCTGGATGGTCGGGGTGTTCACCAGCGGCAGGTCGGCGTGGTAGTTCCGGCGCGCGTCGTCGTGGTGCAGCTTCTCCTTCTCGGACAGGGCGGCCTGCCGTGCTGCGGTCAGCAACGGGGGCGGGGACGGTTTGTGCTCGACGAAGCGACGCCATCCCTCCTTCGTGGTCAACGGGCTGTCCGGCGGCAGCTCCTGCTCCGTTGCCTGCTGCGGGACGAACGTGGTGCGGGAGGGCCTGGTCATAGCCACCTCTCGGCTTCTGCGTGGGCGTCAAAGACACCGAACGGGATCATCTCGGCCGGTTCGGTGCTGGAGTCGGGCGGGGCTGGTTCCGGGGCGGCACGCGGTGCGGGCGGCCGGTGGGAGGCGGCTGAGACACGTGTGCGGCCGACGACTTTCGCAGTACGGGTGTCCGGGCCGTGCTCGGCCCGGGTCAACAACTCGTCCAGGACCCGGGCGACCGCCGCTTCATTGGTGTCGTCCAGCCCGGCTTCGGCGGCCAGTCGGCGGGCGTGCTGCCAGGTGAAGTCCGCGAACGGCGCGTTCACCAGCGGAAGATGCACCCAGGGGATGGTGACCCAGCCCCGCTGGGTGCGTACGAATACCTGAGACAGGTCGTAGGGGTCGTAGTGGATCTCCCAGAGACCGCGCTTGGCTGCATGCCCAGAGTGCTGGCGCCGCAGAGGCCCCAACTCGGCGCTGTCGTAGGTGCGGTAGTTGATCCGGATGCCGTAGCCGTTGATAGCCCGCCAGGTATCCGGCAGCAGTTCCAGGTAGTCCTCACCGCGCAGGACCAGCGGCAGGTAGCCGCAGGCCGCGACCAGCGAGGTGTACTTGTCGTTCGGCGACATCGCCTTCTTCGGGCGGAACGGGTCGCGCAGAGCATCATGCGCTCTGGCTTGCCACCCGGCCAGCAGCCACTCGTCCAGCAGGTCCTGGAGTTCGGGGACCGTCCAGATAGCCCGGTCCTCGATCCGGTCGCCGCGGCGGGAAACCTCCCGCCCGGTGTAGGCGGGAAGATGCTGGACGAACAGCGTGTTGATCGCGGAGAACGTCGCCTCCACGATGGCCTTGTCGGTCGGCGTGCGCGGACGCGCTCTCTGCATCGAGATGCCGAGCCGGTCGCAAGCCCGTACGAAGGTGTCGGAGATGAACACCTTGCCGCCGTCGATGACGACGGTGTCCGGCACGATCACCGGTTTCGCCGCGGCCTGTTCCATCCGGGCGTCCACGTCCAGCAACCGCAGGTGCGGCATGCGCGACGCCGCCATCCGCAGCGAGGCGGGCCAGCCGGGCCGCATGGGCTCGGGCACCAGCATCCGGGCCAGCAACAGCGAGGCGTCCACCGCCTTGGTTCCCATCGGCCGTAGTACCGCGGCGCAGATCGTCCGCGTCGCGACATCGACCGCGATCGTCAGATCCGCGCGGGCGGTCAGCCCGGAATCGAGCACCACCATCACATCCAGGGGGGTGGAGTCGATCTGCACTTGCTCCCCGGGGCGGTCGGCGAACGTCGGGGTGAACGGGCCTTCGGGTCGGTTCGCCGTCTGCCGCCGCGTGACGGCCGAGCCGAAGGTGTGCCTCCCCGTGGATAGCGCGTCGATCAGCTTGTAGAAGGTCCGCTGACTCGGCAGCGGCACCACCCCCTCGCCGTGGGTTGCCTCCACAAGCTTGACCGCCCGGCGGATCAGTCGGGACCGGGTCCCTGTCGAGGTGTGCGTCTCCGCTTCCAGGGCCTCCTGGACGGCCGCGACCAGCCGAGCGTCCGCCCGCCCTGTCGCCTCCCAGGTCTGCGTCGCCCGCTGGTCCACCAGCCCCCAGACCCCTTGCCGGACGTAGCGCGACCGTCGGCTCTGCACGGTCCGAACGGTCACCCCCAGCTCTTGCGCCTTCGCGGCCATCCGCTCCATCAGCGAGAAGGCGGCCGGGTCATAGCCGGGGCGCGGCGGCGTGCCCGGCACGGTGCCGGGCAGCAGCCCGGTTTCGACCTCCACCATGTGCTGTTCCCACTCGCGCGCCGCCTCCAGCACCGGCTCCGGCAAGGTTGCCAGCAACCCGGACGGCTCCACCGCGGGCAGCGGCTCCGTGCCGATGACGGCGAAGTCCGGCGCCGCCATCAGATGCGACGCCAGCACCACCGATTCCGCCCCCGTCGCAGAGTGCAGCCGCACCGACGTGCCGGCAAGCGCCACCACCTGGTGATCCTCGTCGTCGTAGGCGACCCAGTCGCCAGGCCGCAACACCGGCTTGCCCGGCCCGGCCGTCACCGCCGCACCCCCGCTGACACCAGCGAGAGGGCATGCAGTGGCACCGACACATCCGCTGTCAGCTCTTGCGACCACAGCAGGTGGAACAGCACCGGCAGCACCCTGATCGGGTCCCCCACCGAGGAGGCCCCGCCCATCAGCGGCTGTGGCTCGGAGTACGCCGCCAGCAGCTCGGAGGCCACCGGTTCCGGCCGGTGCCGGGGGTGGCGGTAGCCCGCCAGCCAGCGCACATTGCGCACCACGATTGCGTCGGGTGCCCCCACCAGCCGGAACTCCCACCCCACCTGAGCGCAGGCTGTCTGCGTCGCCTCGAACTTCGCCACATCCCGTGGCTTGCGCCGATCCGCCGGGCGGCAGTCGACCACCACCGCCGTGCCGTCGTCACGGCGCGCGAAGTAGTCCGGCGCATGTGAGACGCTCTTGCCCGCATCCGACCGCCAGAACAGCCAGAACGGCTGAGACGAGATCCCCACCACCGACGGGTCGAAGTCCAGGAGCATCACGTGGTCGCGCTCCAGCCAGGACTCGTAACCGATGTGCCCGCCCACAGTGGACGACCACCAAAGGCCCGGCAGGTGCCGCTGACCCTTGTACGACTTGAACGCGCGTACCGGTGCGACGTCCTCGAACCGGAATGCCCATGCATCCACCAGCGGGCGACGGAACTCAGACCCGTCCTGGTCGGCGTACGCGACTTCGAACCCCTTCGCCGGCGGCCCGGAGACACCGCCCGGCAGTACCGCTAACGAACCTGCCACGCCTCTCTAACCCGAGCCCGCGACGATAGGTCACTCTGCAAGACGAAAGGCCAGGCGAAGGATGAAGCTGCAAAACGAAGAGATCCACGTCAAAGGACAATTGACGTGATCGCTCACAGCGAACACCCGCCGGGGAACATCAGGAGCCTCAGATGCATTGAGTCCGTATAGCTCAACTTGCCTGCCGAAGGGAAGATCATGGCTTCGACGTCCACACCGCTCACCCTCCCTGTGCTGCCGCTCGACGACGAGGTCGTGCTGCCCGGCATGGTGGTGCCGCTCGATCTCTCGGACAACGACGTACGGGCCGCCGTGGAGGCCGCACAGGCCGCGGCGCGGTCCGGTGGCTCCAGCGGTGGGAAGCCGAAGGTGCTGCTCGTGCCGCGGGTCGACGGGACATATGCCGCCGTCGGCACGCTAGGCACCGTCGAGCAGGTCGGTCGGCTCTCCGACGGGGACCCCGGCGCGCTGATCCGCGGTGTGCACCGCGTGCGGATCGGGGCCGGGACCACCGGGCCCGGAGCGGCGCTCTGGGTGGAGGGTGTCCAGATAGAGGAGAGCTCGCCCGACGCGCCCGTGCCCGGCGCCGTCGCCGAGCTGATGAAGGAGTACAAGGCCCTCGCCACCAGCTGGCTGCGCAAGCGCGGCGCCTGGCAGGTCGTGGACCGGGTGCAGCAGATCGACGATGTATCCCAGCTCGCGGACAACTCGGGATATTCCCCGTTCCTGACCATTCAGCAGCGCGTGGAGCTGCTGGAGACCGCCGACCCGGTGGCCCGGCTGCGGCTCGCCGTCTCCTGGCTCAGCGATCACCTCGCGGAGCAGGACGTCGCCGAGTCCATCGCCAAGGATGTCCAGGAGGGCGTCGACAAGCAGCAGCGCGAGTTCCTGCTCCGCCGCCAGCTCGAAGCCGTCCGTAAGGAGCTGTCCGAGCTCAACGGTGATCCTGAGGACGAAGGCGACGACTACCGGGCTCGCGTCGAGGCCGCCGATCTGCCCGACGACGTCCGCAAGGCCGCCCTCAAGGAGGTCGACAAACTGGAGCGGTCCTCCGACCAGAGCCCGGAGGGCTCCTGGATCCGCACCTGGCTGGACACCGTCCTGGAGCTGCCGTGGAACGAGCGCACCGAGGATGCTTATGACATCGCGGGCGCCAAGGGCGTCCTGGACGCCGACCACGCCGGTCTGGAGGACGTCAAGGAGCGGATCACCGAGTACCTCGCGGTCCGCAAGCGCCGCGCCGACCGGGGCCTCGGGCTCGTCGGCGGGCGGCGCGGCGGCGCGGTGCTCGCGCTCGTAGGCCCGCCGGGCGTCGGAAAAACCAGCCTCGGCGAGAGCGTCGCGCACGCCATGGGGCGCAAGTTCGTCCGGGTCGCCCTCGGCGGCGTCCGCGACGAGGCCGAGATCCGCGGCCACCGCCGTACGTACGTGGGCGCGCTGCCCGGCCGGATCGTACGGGCCGTCAAGGAAGCCGGGTCCATGAACCCCGTCATCCTGCTCGACGAGATCGACAAGGTCGGCTCCGACTTCCGGGGCGACCCGGCCGCCGCCCTCCTCGAAGTTCTCGACCCGGCGCAGAACCACACCTTCCGCGACCACTACCTGGAGGTCGAACTCGACCTGTCCGACGTGGTCTTCCTCGCCACCGCCAACGTCCTCGAAGCCATCCCCGAGGCCCTGCTCGACCGCATGGAGCTGGTCCGGCTCGACGGCTACACCGAGGACGAGAAGGTCACCATCGCCCGCGACCACCTGCTGAAGCGGCAGTTGGAGCGCGCGGGCCTGGGCGACGACGAGGTGGTCCTGGAGGACGAGGCGCTGCGCAAGCTCGCCGGCGAGTACACCCGCGAGGCGGGCGTACGGAATCTGGAGCGGTCCGTCGCGCGGCTGCTGCGCAAGGTCGCGGCCCAGCACGAACTCGGCGAGCGGGAGCTGCCGTTCACCGTCGGCGCGGACGACCTGCGCGGCCTGATCGGGCGACCGCACCACACCCCCGAGTCCGCCCAGGACCCGGCCGAGCGGCGCACCGCCGTGCCCGGCGTGGTCACCGGCCTCGCCGTGACCGGCGCGGGCGGCGACGTCCTGTACGTGGAGGCGTCGCTCGCCGACGCCGAGTCGGGCGCCGCGGGGCTGACGCTGACCGGGCAACTCGGCGACGTCATGAAGGAGTCCGCGCAGATCGCGCTCTCCTTCCTGCGCTCGCACGGAGCGGAACTGGAGCTGCCCGTGGGCGACTTGAAGGAGCGCGGCGTCCACCTGCACGTACCGGCCGGGGCCGTGCCGAAGGACGGGCCGAGCGCGGGCGTCACCATGACCACCGCGCTGGCCTCGCTGCTCTCCGGCCGCCAGGTCCGCCCGGACGTGGCCATGACCGGCGAGGTGTCGCTGACCGGCCGCGTGCTGCCGATCGGCGGCGTCAAGCAGAAGCTGCTCGCCGCGCACCGGGCCGGCATCACGACGGTGGTCATCCCCAAGCGCAACGAGCCGGATCTCGACGACGTGCCCGCCGAGATCCTCGACCGGCTCGACGTGCACCCGGTCTCGGACGTCCGCCAGGTCCTGGAGCTCGCGCTCCAGCCCGCCGCGGCCGACGAGGCCGACGAGGCCGCCGC
>NZ_JBHVHQ010000052.1:0-20203 GCF_042800135.1 Streptomyces sp. NPDC057654
GTGCGCCCCGCTTCCAGCCGCCGATCCCAGAGTGGATGTTCCCTGACGTGAAGAGTCTCCCGCTGCCTGCCCGCCCTCGCTCCCGCTCCCGCCGCCGCGCGCTCATCGGCACCGCCCTCGCCGGCGCCGCCCTGCTGACCGCCACCGTCACCGGCTGCTCGCCGGACGGCGACAAGGACAGCACCCAGGACAAGTCCGCGGACCAGCCCGCGGACCAGTCCGCCGGGAAATCCGGCAGCGCCCTGTCCGCCGTCTCCTCACTGAAGGTCAAGGCGAGCGGCACCATGGACGGTTACGCCCGCGACCGCTTCGGCCGCGCCTGGCTCGACACCGACGGCAACCACTGCGACACCCGCGACGACATACTCAAGCGCGACCTGACGGATGTGAAGTTCACCGACGGCCACTGCAAGGTCGCCTCCGGCACGCTGACCAAGGACCCCTACACCGGAAAGACCGTCCACTACGTACGCGGCCACAGCAAGATAGACATCGACCACGCCGTGGCCCTGTCCGACGCCTGGAAGAAGGGCGCCCGGCAGTGGTCCCCGAGCAAGCGCATAGCGCTCGCGAACGACCCGCTCAACCTCATCGCCTCCGACGCCTCCGCCAACCGCCAGAAGGGCGACGGCGACACGGCGGCCTGGCTCCCCTCCAACACGGCCTACCGCTGCGAGTACGTCGCCCACCAGGTCTCCGTGAAGAAGAAGTACGGCCTGTGGGTGTCCGCCGCCGAACGCGACGCGATGAAGAAGGTCCTCACCACCTGCCCCTCCGCCAAACTCCCCACCGGCGGCAACCCCACCGAGGCCCCGCCCCGCTTCAAGGCGAAGTAACTCCGCAGGGGAGCAACCCTGGGGCGACGGCGACGCGGCCCTGTCAGGGCAGCAACTCCGTCAGGGCAGCAACGCTGTCAGGGCAGCAACGCTGTCAGGGCAGCAACTCCGCTGGTGAAGCGGTTCCGTAGGGGGAGCAGCTCCGGAGGGGGAGCAGCTCCGTAGGGTGCCGCCCCGGGATGAAGCGGCTCCGTCAGGGCAGCAGTTCCGTCGGCGACGCGGCTCCGTCGGTGAAGCAGGCGCGGGGAGCGGCTGCTTCAGCGTGAGGCGACGGTGACGGCGACGTCGGCGGAGGGCGTACCGACGGCGGTAGCGGCAGCGGGTGCCGGGGTGGGTGCGGTCCGCCGCAGCACCACATACCCGCCGTCGCCGCCGAGGTACGTGTAAGCCGTACCCGGGTGCATCCGCTGGGTCTCGTCGAGCAGTTCCGCCGGCGCCTTCGCCTCGTCGTTGCGCAGCGCCACATAGTCGGGCTGTATCCCGCCGGTCCCTCCTATCCAGAACACTCGGCAGCGGTCGGTGAGCCTGCTTATCGGGCCGACGTTGGCCTCGACGGTCGCGTTGTCGGGGATGCGGTTCAGGAGCCGGTCGACGGCGCTGACCGCCGACGACTTGCGGTAGGTGTCGGCCTCGGTGAGGTCGGCCAGGGGGAGCGACGTGGTGAGTGCGAGCGCCGCGGCGGCCACGGCCGCGGGTATGTGATGGGCGTACGAGCGCAGCCAAGCGCGGGGACTCGCGCCCACCCCGGTGAGCGCGTCGACGAGGGCGATGAACACGACTGGCATGAGCACCGCGCTGTAGTGCCAGTCGATGCCCCAGTAGTGGTCGTCGTGGGACAGGAACCGCCAGGCCAGCGTGGGCAGCGCCACGATCAGCAGCGGGGAGCGCAGCGCGAGCAGCCCGGTGGTGGGCAGCAGGATCCACAGCAGGGTGCGGATCGCGGTGTCGAAGGGAATGGTGGGCGCCGGCCCGCCGTCGCCGTTGAGCTTGTTCCAGTAGTCGTACGAGCCGCCGTTGTTGAACCCCGGAATGACGACGCCAAAGGTGATGATGGCCGCGACGAGCCCGAAGGCGACGAGCCCGGCGGCCAGCGCGACCATGCGCGGCTGCTCCTTGCCGCGGAGCCGCACCAGCATGACGGCCCCGATGGCCGCGACGGTCAGCCCGAGGTCCTCCTTGACCAGGACGAGAGGCAGCGCCCAGCAGACCGCTGTCCACCAGCGCTGCCGCAGGACCGCTTCCAGGGAGAAGGCGATCAGCGGCATCGCGAAGGCGATCTCGTGGAAGTCGAATTCGACGGCGCGCTGGACACCCCAGGAGAGTCCGAAGGCCAGACCGATGGCGAGCCCGCGCTTTCGCCCCAGCAGATGGGCGGCGACGCGCGCCACGGGTATGACGGAGACCGCGAACAGCACCGCCTGCGCGACGAGCAGCGTCACGGGGGTGGGAAAGACCCGGTAGAAGGGCGCGAGGAGAGCGGTGACCGGGCTGAAGTGGTCGCCGAGGATATTGGCGCCGGGCCCCTTCAGATCGGCGACCGGCGCCTGGAAGTGGGCGTAGGCGCGTATGGCCTGCTCGAAGATCCCCAGGTCCCACGACATCGTCAGCAAGCGCCGGTAGCGGCAGATGGACAGCGCGGCGAAGGCGATGAAGAGCGCGGCTGCGAGCCAGTACGGGTCCAGGCGCGGGTTGCGCAGGGCCGCGGCGCGCGCACCGGCGGCGGGCGCGGCCTCGGCCGTGCTGCGGCCGGGTGTTGCGACTGCTGCGGCCGTGTCCATGGGCGGTCCTTGTCTCGGGGGATCGGGGGATCGGGGGATCGGGGGATCGGGGGATCGGGGGATCGGGGATCGGGATCTCGGGTCTTGTGGGCCTTGTCCGTGGCGTCGATTCGGGGCGTTTACCCAGGATGCCGGTCCAGGACGTCGCCCCAGGATGTCGATCCGGGCTGTCGAAAAGATACGCGAAGGGGATGGGCGGCTCGGGTGCTCTTCGTGGACGGCCGGGCAAGCGGACGGTCGGACGGATAGATGGACGGTCGGTCGCTGCGTCGCGCCGGTCTTCTTTGGTGGGGGTTCCTCTGGTGAGAGTGATGACGGTCAGGCCGTCGTCGGTTGCGGCCGGACCTTCGCGAATGAGGATCGCGTCTTCCCCTCCCCTTTCTCTTCCCTCCCCTCTCTCTTCTCGCGCCTGTGCTCGCGGGCGCGGTTCGGCTCTGTGCTCCCCTCCTCTCCCCTCCTCTTTCTTCTCCTCTCGTCTCGTGTGCTGGAGCCGGGCTGGATCCGCCCGCCGCGTGAGCGGATATGACAATGACAGCAGGGTCTGTGAATCGAGTCAACCATGTTCACTGGTTCGAGTGAGTTCACGGCCGTGAAGGCGGTTTTGCGGATTCGATGGGTATGCTCGGCGTCACAACAGATCGGAACAGCTCAGACAACCGCGGAACAGGCGGAACAGACGGAATAGTTCGGGCAACTCATGAGTGCGAGGGGACGGGAGCGCATGCAGGACAACGCAGCAGAGGTGACGGCTGCCGGGATCGCCCGGCTCGCCGGGGTGGGCCGGGCCGCCGTCAGTAACTGGCGCCGTCGTCACGACGACTTCCCCAAGCCCGTCGGCGGCTCGGACACCAGCCCGACCTTCGCGCTCAGCGCCATCGAGCGATGGCTGCGCGACCAGGGGAAAGTCGGTGAGATCCCGCTGAGCGAGCGGGTCTGGCAGCAGATCGCCGGGCACCCGGCCGGCGCCGTGACAGCCCTTCGTCACGCGGGCAGCGTGCTCGTGCTCGTGCGGGACCGGCCCGCGGACTGGGCGGAGCTCGCCGAGCTCGCCGACCCCGATCTGGCCGAGGCGCTGCCGTCGGCCCTCGGCGCCGCGCTGACCGCCCGGCTCGGCAACCTGCACCCGGTCGCCCTGCCCAGCCCGGTCGAGGTCGCCGCGTCCGCTCTTCTTCTGCGCGGGTCCGCCGAGCTCGCCACCGGCCTCGGCCCCCGGACGGCGTACGAGTTCCTGCTCGGCCGGCAGCTCGACGCCAACCCCCGGCAGTACACCCTCACCCCGTCCGCCCCCGCCGAACTGATGGCCGCCATCGCCGAATCCGGACTCGACCGGGACGGTGTACGCACCGTCTTCGACCCCGCGTCCGGTACGGGCAGCCTGCTGCGCGCCGCCGACACCAGCGGACCGCTGCACACCCGGGCCGTCTTCGCCCAGGAGGCCGACCCCGACCTCGCCGCGCTCAGCGCGCTGCGGCTCGCCCTGCACAGCACGGCCCAGGTGCGGGTGCGAGCGGGCGACAGCCTGCGGGCGGACGTGTTCCCCGAGCTGGAGGCGGACGTCGTGCTCTGCCACCCACCGTTCAACGAACGCAACTGGGGCCATGACGAGCTGGCGTACGACCCCCGCTGGGAATACGGCTACCCGGCCCGGACCGAATCCGAGCTGGCCTGGGTCCAGCACGCACTCGCCCGGCTGCGCACCGGGGGCACCGCCGTCCTGCTGATGCCTCCCGCCGCCGCCTCCCGCCGCTCCGGCCGCCGCATCCGCGCCGACCTGCTCCGCCACGGTGCGCTGCGCGCCGTCATCGCACTGCCCGCGGGAGCCGCGCCGCCCTACGGCATCCCCTTGCACCTGTGGGTGCTGCGCCGCCCCACCGCTCAACCCCTGCCCGCACCGCACCTCTTGCTCATCGACACCGCCGACCTGGCCGCCACCAATCGCGACCAGCTGCCCTGGCAGGCCGTGCGCACGGCGGTGCTCGACGCCTGGCAGGACTTCGACCGGAACGGCGCCATCGAGAAGAAGCCCGGAGTCTGCCGCTCGCTGCCGGTCATCGACGTCCTTGACGACGACGTCGACCTCGCCCCCGCCCGACATCTGCCCCCGCCCTCGGCGGGCGGTGGAGCCGCCGAGCTGGCTGAGGTGCACGCGCGGCTCACCACCGCGCTGCGGCGCACCTCCGGGCTCACCCCCGACCCCGCGAGACCTCTCACGTCCGTAGAGGCAGCCATCCCCGGCCGCTGGTCCACCACCACCGTCGGCGAGCTGGCCCGCGCCGGGGCCCTGGCACTGCGCGCCGGCGGGAGCGGCGCGAGCCCCGATCCGACAGGCGCGCCTCCTGTCCTGACGGACCATGACGTCATAGGGGGGTCCGAGCCGTCGGGCACGCTCCCCGAGGGTGCGGCCGAGGAGCCCATCCTCGTAGAGGAGGGCGACGTGGTGGTGCCCGTCCTCGGCGATGTCACCGTGGCCCGTGTCATCGACGCCGCGAGCGCCGGAGCGGCGCTCGGCCGCGGGCTGAACCTCCTGCGCCCCGACCCGGCCACTCTCGATCCGTGGTTCCTCGCCGGGTTTCTGCGCGGCACCGCCAACCAGCGCCAGGCCAGCAGTTATGCCTCCACGCCCACCCGGCTCGACGTCCGCCGGCTCCAACTGCCGCGCGTACCCCTGTCCGACCAGCGGCGCTACGGCCGCCGCTTCCGCTCCCTCGCTTCCTTCGAGGAGTCGCTGAGGCTCGCCGCACGGCTCGGCGAGCAGCTCGTACAGGGCCTGTACGACGGGCTGACGGACGGTACCGCGCGCCCGGAGTGATCGAACCCCCTCCGGCTGGGGCTGCTGGGGACTGGGGCCGTCGGCGGCTGGGAGCGAGAGCCGGCGGCCGGGCAAGGACCGAGGCCGGGCGGGACCGGGGCTGGGCGGGGACCGGGCAAGGACCGAGGCCGGGCGGGACCGAGGCCGGGCGGGGACCGGGGTTGGGCGGGGACTGGGCAAGGGCCGGAGGCTGCGCAAGGGGCGGGCTTGGGCAAGGGCCGGAGGCCGGGCAAGGGTTGGGCGGGGGCTGAGCAGGGGAGAGAGGGAGGCGTCGGCGCAGAAGCCAGGAAGGGGAGCAATCTGTGCGGAACGGTCCATAGCCGGAAGGCTGTTCCCCCTGTCACACCGTCACCAGCGGGCCGCATCTCCGTTCGTATCCCAACCGGCCCCGAATCGTTGGTCGAATCAGTGGCCTGGACCACGCGGACTCCCTAACATCGATCAACGCCAGCTCGATGCGACCACCCGCCATCCGACCGCCACCCCCTCCAGGAGGGGCTTCGTACGGCCTTTGTCATCACGGCCCTTCTCATCACGGCCCTTGCTATAAACGATCTTCGCCGGGAGGCTCCATGCACCGCCGCAGGACTGCGCTCTCCGTCTCCGCCGCCGCACTGCTGGTCGCGGCCCCCATGCTCACCGCGTGCGGCTCCGCCCCGCATCCCGGCGCGGCAGCCGTCGTCGGCAAGGACCGGATCAGCGTGTCCCAGCTCCAGGCCCAGGTGAAGGACGTACGGGACGCGCAGCGGGGGTCGCCGCAGGCCGAGCAGCTCGTCGCGGCCAGCCCCAGGCTCGGCCAGGACACCCTCGTCCGCCTCATCCAGTACCGGATCGTGGACAAGGCCGCCGAGGACAACGGGGTCGACGTGACCCGCCGCGAGGTGCAGCGGCAGCGCGCCGCGCTGGAGAAGGCGAACGGCGGTGCGGAGGCGGTGCGGGCCAGGTTCCTGTCGCTGGGCGTCGCGCCGGGCCAGATCGACCAGGCCATCAAGATGGACTACACGCGAGCCAAGCTGGACCAGCGGCTCGGGGCCGCCCGCACCAACCAGGTACTGATGGCGACGTCCAAGTCCATCGGCGTCGACGTCAATCCGCGCTACGGCAGCTGGGACGCCAGGCGCGGCACCGCTCAGGCCGCCAGCGAGCCGTGGCTGCGGGCGGCCACGGCGACGCCCGAGCAGCGAATGTGAGCGGTCGCTTACGCTCGACGGCGTGAACGCTTCCGCGCCGGACGGCTCCGGCCGCCACGACATCCGCCACGACATCGCGCCCCCGCACCGCACTGCCGCCCCGCGGGACGGCACCGGGCCCGCGGACGGTGCGGCCGACCCCGGCCGTATCGTCCTGCTGACCACGAGCCACCGGGTCGCCCCCGGTCTGCTGTCGTGGCCCGCCTGGCAGGTGCTGCGCGCAGCCGACCGGGTGCTGTGCGCCGACCCCGGCCACCCTCAGCTGCCGTATCTGGGGGAAGCCGGCGTCGAAGCCGAGCGGGCGGTGCCGGACGCCCGTGAGCTGGTCGGCTACTGCCTGGACGGCGGGCGCACCGCCGTGGTCGTCACCTCGGCGGAGGGTGAGTCGGCGCTCACCGCCGGGCTCGCCCGGCTCGCGGGCTCCGGACGGGAGCGGATGCCCGCGCTGGAGCTGCTCCCCGGCTCGTACGACCTGCCGGGGGCGCGCCTGCTCGACCTGGTGCAGGTCATGGACCGGATCCGCCGGGCCTGTCCGTGGAGCGGGGTCCGTACGCACGAGGACCTCGCGAAGTACGCGGTCGAGGAGACCTACGAACTGCTCGAAGCCATCGAGGAAGGAGACAGGGAGGCAGTGCGCGAGGAGCTGGGCGATGTGCTGCTCCAGGTCGTCTTCCACGCGCGCATCGCCCAGGACGACCCGGACGAGCCGTTCGCCATCGACGATGTCGCGGGCACCATCGTCGACAAACTCATCCACCGGCACCCGCACGTCTTCGGGGAGGAGAGCGCGGAGAGCGCCGAAGACGTACGAGAGCACTGGATGCGGACCAAGGCGATCGAGAAGCAGCGCGACTCGGTCACCGAAGGCGTGCCGCTCGGACAGCCCGCCCTCGCCCTGGTCGCCAAGCTCGCCTCCAGGGCGCGCGGGGCCGGGCTCGGTGTGGAGGCGCCGGTCGGGCCGGGCATCGGGTACGAGCTGCTGGCGCTCGCCGTGCGGGCCGAGGCGGAGGGGATGGAACCGGAGACGGCACTGCGCGCTGCCGCCCGTACCTACCGTGACGCGATCCGCGCCGCGGAGTCCGGCCCTACCGCCGACTGAGCCCGCGGCCGAGGTCGACGAGCCCGTGGTAAACGACGCTGATCCGCGGTCAATGACGCCGATCCGCGGTCAACGACGTCGATCCGCGGCCAACGTCGCCGATCCGCGGTCAAGGTCGACGAGCCTGCGGCCAAGAGCGTCGAGTCCGTGGCCAAGAGTGTCGAGCCTGTGGCCGAGGGGGGCGAGCCTGTGGCCGAAGTCGTCGGGCCCCGGGGCAGCTCGGCACCACCCGGCTCAGCCCGCCCCGCCGTCGCCCTCGCCCCGCCCCCGCCTCCTCCCCTCCTCCCCGCCGCCCGTCGAGTCGGCCGGGCCGGGCTGGGTGGCCTGGTCCGTGGGGTGAACACATCGGGGCGGCGTCCGTACACCCGTTCGGCCTATGGGGCGAGATGTCTGGGCGATCGGGGGGTACCCCAGTGCCATGCACTCAGAGATTCTTGATCTCGCCGCCGATAACGGGCTGCGTGGTGGGATTGCTCCGCTGGCCGTCGGGATCGTCGTGGTGGCCCTGTTGATCGGGGCCGTGGCCTACGGGCGCAAGCGGCGGGAGCGGGAGCCTGCGCCGCCGCAGGAGCCGCAGGAGCGGGCCGGTTCCTGGCAGACGCCGGAGGAGCAGAGCGGGCCCGTGCCCGCCGATCACGGGCCCGGTCATGACGGGGAGCGGGACGCGCTCGGCTATGTGAAGGAGGGGCGGGCCACTGACGAGCTGGCGCAGGACGGGCACCGTTACCTGCCGCACGAGCTGACGGACCCGGACAGCCACAGCGACCCGGAGCAGAAGCCGCGCAAGTGGAACGAAGGGGGGAGCGGCGGCTTCGGCAGCGGCGGCGGGGGGCACACGTAGGCGCAGTAGGCACACGTAGGCACTGGGATCGCTGCCCGGAGCGTTGCCCGGAATGCGCCTCGGGCGGTGGGGGCGGGCTCCTATAGCGTCGAGGGGTGCACGACAAGAACGCCGACAGCCCCGTCCCTGCCCTCTTCAGCTGGGAATTCGCCGCCGACCCCTACCCCGCGTACGCGTGGCTGCGCGAGCACGCGCCCGTACGCCGTACCGAGCTGCCCAGCGGGATCGAGGCGTGGCTCGTCACGCGGTACGCGGATGCCCGGCAGGCGCTCGCGGACGGGCGGTTGTCGAAGAACCCCGTGCACCACGCGGACGACGCGCAGGGAAAGAGCAAGACGGGCATTCCGGGCGAGCGCAGCGCGGGTCTGATGACGCATCTGCTGAACATCGACCCGCCGGACCACACGCGGCTGCGTCGGCTGGTCTCGAAGGCGTTCACTCCGCGCCGGATCGCGGAGTTCGCCCCGCGCGTGCAGGAGCTGACGGACGACCTGATCGACGCCTTCGCGGCGCGGGGCAGCGCCGACCTCATCCATGAGTTCGCCTTTCCCCTCCCCATTTATGCGATCTGCGATCTGCTGGGCGTGCCCCGCGAGGACCAGGACGGCCTGCGGGATTGGGCGGGCATGATGATCCGGCACGGCGGCGGGCCGCGCGGCGGCGTCGCGAGGGCCGTGAAGAAGATTCGCGGGTACCTGGCCGAGCTGATTCACCGCAAGCGACGGGGCGACGGCGACGACCTGATCTCCGATCTCATCCGAGCCTCCGACCACGGCGAGCACCTCACCGAAGAGGAGGTCGTGGCCATGTGTTTCGTGCTCTTGTTCGCTGGTTTCGAAACGACCATCAACTTGATCGGCAACGGCGCCCATGCTCTGCTGCGCCACCCCGAGCAGCGGGCCGCCCTTCAAAGCTCCCTCGCCGACGACGAGTACGGATTGTTGGAGGCGGGGGTGGAGGAACTGCTGCGCTTCGACGGGCCCGTGGAGATGGCGACATGGCGCTACGCGACTCAAGCACTGGAAATCGGCGGAGTCGCCATCGCGGAAGGGGACCCCGTCCTCGTCGTGCTGGCGGCGGCGGATCGCGACCCGGAGCGGTTCGCCGACCCGGACGCGCTCGACCTCTCGCGAAGTGACAATCAGCACCTCGGATACGGGCACGGCATCCACTACTGCATCGGCGCGCCGCTCGCCCGGCTGGAGGGCCGGACCGCCCTCGCGACGCTGCTGCGCCGCCTGCCCGACCTGCGTCTCGCGGCGGAACCGGAGGAGTTGCGGTGGCGCGGCGGGCTCATCATGCGCGGACTGCGCACACTGCCCGTGGAGTTCACGCCCCGCCAGAAGTGACGAAGCGTCAAGCGACGTGACCTCCGCGTGACCTCGGC
The DNA here is from genome assembly GCF_042800135.1 of Streptomyces sp. NPDC057654. Taxonomy (NCBI): domain Bacteria; kingdom Bacillati; phylum Actinomycetota; class Actinomycetes; order Kitasatosporales; family Streptomycetaceae; genus Streptomyces; species Streptomyces sp. NPDC057654. Next base: position 9,941 of record NZ_JBHVHQ010000052.1, read on the forward strand.
TACATCGGCTTGTGACTGACTGAGCTCGTCGCTATCTTCAACCGACAACTCAGCTGCCACACGAGAGGCAACCGCATGCGCACCGGGAACGGTCGACACCGCCGCCCCCGTCAGGTCCCGGCCATTGTCGTAGCAGCGGGGGTGACGGGCGCCGGAATCGCCATGCCGCTGCTCGCGGCCACTGGTGCGAACGCCGCGGACACCGCGACCTGGGACCGCGTGGCCCAGTGTGAGAGCGGCGGGACATGGAGCGCGGACGAGGGGGACGGCTTCTACGGCGGGCTCCAGCTGTCGCAGTCGACATGGGATCTGTACGGGGGGAAGGCGTACGCGCCGAGACCCGACCTGGCCAGCCGGGCCCAGCAGATAGCCGTGGCCCAGAAGATCCTGGACGGTCAGGGCACCAAGCCCTGGTCGGGCTGCGCGGTCAGTTCCGGCCTCACGCGCGGCAGCGCGTCCCCCGGCGTGGACCCGGGCAGCTCGGAGGCGCCCTCCTCGGGCTCCTCGGACTCCTCCAAGGCGTCTTCCCAGCCGTCCTCCAAGCCCTCCTCGCAGTCGTCCGAGCCGTCGCACAGTTCGTCGCAAGGTTCCTCACACGGCTCCGAGTCCTCGAAGGGCTCCTCGGGCGACGGCCGTGCGGACTCGGACAAGGACCAGCCAGGGAAGGCCGGGCCCGGGAAGGGCGGGTCGAGCGCGACGCCGAGCGGTAAGGACACCGGTAAGGCGGACGCCGGTAAGAAGGGGTCCGGCTCGGCCGAGAGCCCCGAGCCCGGCGGCAAGCCCTCCCAGACGCCCTCCAGCACCCCCTCCACGCCCTCTGGGTCCTCCGCCGACACCGACCCCACCGCCCCCACGACGGGGGCCACGGGCACGCCCGCGCCCGGCGAGGGCCGGCACCGGGGCGGTTCCGATGAAGGGGAGAAGGGGAGTAAGGGGAGCGACAGCACCGAAAGCCCCGCAGGTTCCGCGCGGGACGACGGCGGGCGGAGCGGCGGCCGGCACGCCTCGCGCGGCGGGGAGGCGCGGAGCGGGGACTCGTCCCGTACGCCCCAACAGGCCCCCCGCGACTACACGGTGCGGTCGGGAGACAGTCTGTCCGTGATCGCGGAGGAGCACTCCGTCTCCGGCGGCTGGAACACCCTCTACGAACGCAACCACAGCACCGTGGGAAGCGACCCTGATCTGATTTTCCCTGGTCAAAAGCTTGATCTCGGAACGTGAGAACGACGGTACGGGCGGTATGTCCGTTCCGGAGGAAAGTGAGACATGGGTCTCGTTGACAGTCTCGGTTTCCTCACCTGTCCGATCTTTCCCTACCGTCTCTCACCTGCGGAAATGCGCTGTTTCTGTGGGTACGGAGGGGCAACTGCCGCCAGGAGGGGGGGTTTGAACCCTCCTGGGCAGTGTGTTTAACGTCGTCACCGCTCGCCACCGTGAGCACCACGATCGCCACGCCGAATCCTGCCGGCGGTCGCTGGAATAGTCGCGAAAGCGCCGTAGGCAGGAGCGGGGGAACCAAGGTAGGCCGCCGGAACGGCCCGTCGACAGTGACGGGGACCGGGACGGCTAGGGGTGAAGCCCCGTGTGCTCCGGCACACGAGGCCGGGCAGCTCACAGCCCGAACCCGACAGCTCACCTCGTAGGCGTCGGTGAGGAAACCAACATGCTTATCTCCAAGGGCAAGCACCGCCGTCCGTCCAAGGCCGTCCGTGTCGCCACGCTCGCCGGTGTCGCCGGTGCCGCGGTTGCCGTCCCGCTGATGGGCGCCACCTCCGCCTCCGCCGCCTCCGTCTCCACCTGGGACAAGGTCGCGCAGTGCGAGTCCGGTGGCAACTGGTCGATCAACACCGGCAACAGCTACTACGGCGGCCTGCAGTTCAGTAACTCCAGCTGGGCCGCGGCCGGCGGCACCAAGTACGCCCCGCGCGCCGACCTGGCCACCAAGGGCCAGCAGATCGCCACCGCCGAGAAGCTTCTCGCCATGCAGGGTCCGGGCGCCTGGTCCTGCGCCGGCGCCGGCAACCTGACCTCCGGCGGCCCCTCCGCCAGCGTCAACACCGGCGGCGGCTCGCACAGCAGCGGCTCGCAGCACGCCGACCGCAGCCAGCGTCAGGCCGCGCCGAAGCAGCAGGCCCCGAAGCACTACGCGCCGAAGCAGCAGGCCCCCAAGCAGGCCGCGCCCAAGGCCGCGCCGCAGCCCGTCGCGCCGAAGTCCATCCAGAAGGGCGACGGCGAGTACAAGGTCAAGTCCGGCGACACCCTCGGCAAGATCGCCAAGGAGCACGGCGTCAAGGGCGGCTGGCAGAAGGTGTACGACCTGAACAAGGGCATCGTCTCCGACGCCAACCTGATCTACCCGGGTCAGCAGCTCCACCTGAGCTGATCCGCTTCCCGGGGGGCGGCTTCATCACCGTCCCCCTGTCTCTCCGCTCATGAGAGACCGCCCCGCTCCGGCGCGCCATCCCCCCCCCGATCGCGCCGAAGCGGGGCACTCGCATGTCCGGGGTCTGTCGTCGGCCTTTGCGGCCTGACCGGTTCCCGCCCCCGTTCCCCCTTCGGCGAACAACGCCGCCATTCGTCCTCTGATCTGGCCCTTTGGCTCATTTTTCGGTCCACGCTCCGGGCTGCGCGCGGGCGGACGCCCCCCGGCCCGTTAGGCTCGGGGTGCAGAAACCAGTCACCCCATGAAGGAGACACTCGTGCCGTCCATCGACGTCGTCGTAGCTCGCGAGATCCTCGACTCGCGAGGCAACCCCACGGTCGAGGTCGAGGTCGGCCTCGACGACGGCTCCACGGGCCGTGCCGCCGTGCCGTCCGGCGCCTCCACCGGTGCCTTCGAGGCGCTGGAGCTGCGCGACGGCGACCGCAACCGCTACCAGGGCAAGGGCGTCGAGAAGGCCGTTCTCGCCGTCATCGAGCAGATCGGCCCGGAGCTCGTCGGCTACGACGCCACCGAGCAGCGCCTGATCGACCAGGCGATGTTCGACCTGGACGCCACCGCGGACAAGTCCTCGCTCGGCGCCAACGCCATCCTCGGCGTCTCCCTCGCCGTCGCGCACGCCGCCTCCGAGGCGTCCGACCTGCCGCTCTTCCGCTACCTCGGCGGCCCGAACGCGCACCTGCTGCCGGTGCCGATGATGAACATCCTCAACGGCGGCTCGCACGCCGACTCCAACGTGGACATCCAGGAGTTCATGATCGCGCCGATCGGCGCGGAGTCCTTCTCCGAGGCGCTGCGCTGGGGCACCGAGGTCTACCACACGCTCAAGAGCGTGCTGAAGGAGCGCGGCCTGTCCACCGGCCTCGGCGACGAGGGCGGTTTCGCCCCGAACCTGGGCTCGAACCGCGAGGCGCTCGACCTCATCATCGAGGCCATCAAGCAGGCCGGTTACGCGCCCGGCCAGGACATCGCGCTCGCGCTCGACGTCGCCGCCTCCGAGTTCTACAAGGACGGCGTCTACGCCTTCGAGGGCCAGGAGCGCTCCGCCGCGCAGATGACGGAGTACTACGAGGAGCTCGTCGCCTCCTACCCGCTGGTCTCCATCGAGGACCCGCTGTACGAGGACGACTGGGCGGGCTGGAAGGTCCTCACCGACAAGCTGGGCGAGAAGGTCCAGATCGTCGGCGACGACCTGTTCGTCACCAACCCGGAGCGCCTCGGCCGCGGCATCGAGGAGGGCGCCGCCAACGCCCTGCTGGTCAAGGTCAACCAGATCGGCTCGCTGACCGAGACGCTGGACGCCGTCGAGCTGGCCCAGCGCAACGGCTTCAAGTGCATGATGTCCCACCGCTCCGGCGAGACCGAGGACGTCACCATCGCCGACCTGGCCGTCGCCACCAACTGCGGCCAGATCAAGACCGGCGCCCCGGCCCGCTCCGAGCGCGTCGCCAAGTACAACCAGCTGCTGCGCATCGAGGAGATCCTCGACGACGCGGCGGTCTACGCCGGCCGCTCCGCGTTCCCGCGCTTCAAGGGCTGACACCACCGCCCGCGAGCTCGCGGAACACGGCCGTACGCGGCCGAGCGCGTAAGCGAAGCGTCCCCGGCACCGGTCCCGTACCGTTGCCGGGGACGTGTACGTACGCGGGTCGCACGGGCGACGAGGGCGACGAGACAGGGGAGGCGGCTGTGCCGGCGGATCGGTTCTCCACGGCGACCAGGCTGAAGGCGCTCGGCGAGCAGGCCGCCGCCCGCGTGTACCGGACCCGGCCCGTGCGCCGCAACCGCCTCACCGGCCGGGCGGCGCTGCTCGCGCTCGTCGTCTGCTCGCTGGTCGTCGCCCTGGCCTACCCGATGCGTCAGTTCATCACCCAGCGCTCGGACATCGGCGACCAGCTGCGGCAGTCGCAGAAGGCGCGCGACGAGGTCAAGCGGCTGCGCGAGGAGAAGGCGCGGCTGAAGGACCCGGCCTACATCGAGCAGCAGGCGCGCGAGCACCTGCACTACGAACGGCCGGGGGAGACCGGCTACAGCGTGGTGGACGGCGGCGGCGACGCCAAGCGGCCCAAGGACCAGGGCGGCGCGGGCCGCTCCTGGTCCGACAACCTCTGGGACGGGGTGGACAAGGCCGACGGGCGGCGCTGAGCCCGTACGGACGCGCCGCCGAGCCGTACGTACCCGACCCGCGCGACATCCGCCCGTACGACCGCGACACCGAGCCCGTATGGCTGGCGGCTCCGAGCACGTACGGCCCCGGCGCGTACGATCCGGGCCACACCGTTCGGGTCACACCGTCCGGGCCACACCGACCGAGACGACGACACGAGAAGACCGAGTACGAGCGAGCCCATGGACACCCCTCCTCCCCAGACCGAGCCCACGACGCCGACGGACGCGGACATCGCCGCGTTCAAGGAGCAGCTGGGCCGCCCCCCGCGCGGCCTGCGCTCCATCGCGCACCGCTGCCCCTGCGGCAACCCCGATGTGGTCGAGACCGCGCCGCGCCTGGAGGACGGCACGCCGTTCCCGACGCTCTACTACCTCACCTGCCCGCGCGCGGCCTCCGCGATCGGGACGCTGGAGGCGGACGGCGTGATGAAGACGATGACGGCCCGGCTGGCGGCCGATCCGGAGCTGGCCGCCGCGTACCGGGCCGCGCACGAGGACTACATCGCCCGCCGCGACGCCATCGAGGTGCTGGAGGGGTTCCCGAGCGCGGGCGGCATGCCGGACCGCGTGAAGTGCCTGCACGTCCTCGTCGGGCACTCGCTGGCGGCGGGGCCGGGCGTCAACCCGCTCGGAGACGAGGCCATCGCGATGCTGCCGGAGTGGTGGCGCAAGGGCCCGTGCGTCGCGCCGTGCCAGGCGGCGGACGGCCCGTCCGCCGAAGGAGGCACCGTATGAGCCAGATGAAGCGCGTCGCCGCCGTCGACTGCGGTACGAACTCCATCCGGCTGCTGGTCGCGGACGTCGACGCGGCCACCGGCGAGCTGGTGGACCTCGACCGCCGGATGACGATCGTCCGGCTCGGCCAGGGCGTGGACCGTACGGGCAGGCTCGCGCCCGAGGCGCTGGAGCGGACGTTCGCGGCGTGCCGCGAGTACGCCGCGGTGATCAAGGAGCACGGCGCGGAGCGGGTCCGCTTCGTGGCCACCTCCGCCTCGCGGGACGCCGAGAACCGCGACGAGTTCGTCCGGGGCGTCCTGGACATCCTGGGCGTCGAGCCCGAGGTGATCTCCGGGGACCAGGAGGCCGAGTTCTCCTTCACCGGGGCGACGAAGGAGCTGGCCGGGGACGGCGGCGAGTACCTGGTCGTCGACATCGGCGGCGGCTCGACGGAGTTCGTGGTCGGCGGCGAGCGGGTGCGCGCGGCTCGTTCCGTGGACATCGGCTGCGTGCGGATGTCGGAGCGGCATGTGCGCCACGACCCGCCCAGTGCGGAGGAGATCAGCGCGATACGAGCCGATGTCGACGCGGCGCTGGACCTCGCGGAGGAGAGCGTTCCGCTGCGCGAGCCGCGCACCCTCGTGGGCCTCGCGGGCTCCGTGACGACGGTCGCCGCCATCGAACTCGGCCTGGAGCGCTACGACTCGGCCGCGATCCACCACTCGCGGATCTCCTACGAGCGGGTCAAGGAGGTCACCGGCGCCCTGCTGACGGCCACCCACGACGAGCGGGCCGCGATCCCCTCGATGCACCCCGGCCGGGTGGACGTCATCGGCGCCGGAGCGCTCGTACTCCAGTCGATCATGGAACGCACCGGCGCCGCCGAGGTCGTCGTCAGCGAACACGACATCCTGGACGGCATCGCCTTCGCGCTGGCCGCGTCCGGTGATGAATAAGCATCAGATGGTGCGGTAGACGTCGCGCCGGTCGCCGACCTTGACGACGAGGATGAGCAGTTCGCCGTCCTCGACCTGGTAGGCGACCCGGTAGCCGCCGACGCGGAGCCGGTAGAGGCCGGACGGGCCGCTGAGCTTCTCGATGTCGGCGTCCTCGCCGTACGGGTCGTCGCCGAGCGCGGTCAGCGCGGCCAGGATGCGCATGGCGGCGGGACGGTCGATGGCCCGGAACTGCCGCTGCGCCGCCGCGGTGAACCGGAACGCGTACTTCACGCCGCGCCGTCGGTGCGCTCGGCGAACAGGTCCGCCAGCAGCTCGGCCATGCTCACGGTCGGCCCGCCCTGGGCCAGGGCCGCCTCCGCCTCGCGGGCCAGCAGCACGTCGGCCGCTTCCTCCAGCGCGTTGAAGTCCGCGATCGGCACCACGGCCGCGACGGGCTCCCCGTTGCGGGTGATCACCGTCGGCGTGCCCTCCTCGGCCCGGTTGATGTGGTCCGCCAGATGGGCGCGCGCGTCCCGCACGGTCACGGTGTTCTCAGCCATGAGAGCAGTGTACGCGGATGCGTGTACACGTGGCGATGGCGAGCGCCGTTTCGCCCCCCGCGCACGCCCTCGCGAGAAAGTTCGTGAACTTCTTCACAAGGAAAAAGGGCCTGTCGGCCACGGTTCTGGGTCCTTTGGCCTAGTTCCACGGGGCGGGGGCCCCTGTTGTCTGTGTTACGGGCGGTTTCCCGGGGTGTGTGGTCCGTGTGAAATCCGGCAGTGGTCTAGTTGCGGATTGCATCACAATGCCAGTTCAGTGGGGGTGAACAACGCGTCCCGAGGGGTGGTGGTTCCCTGTTGGGGCTATGGCGTCGGTCACGGTGGCGGCGGAGTGTAGCAGACAGGGGGGCGATCCTTGTGAAGGGGCTCACGAACCCCCGTGGGGCGGGTGCTGGATACTCGAATCATGAGCACCACGGAGCGTCCCAGGATCCTCGTTGTAGGCGGTGGGTACGTAGGCCTGTACGCGGCACGCCGCATCCTCAAGAAGATGCGGTACGGCGAGGCGACCGTCACGGTCGTCGACCCGCGCTCGTACATGACGTACCAGCCCTTCCTCCCTGAAGCTGCAGCCGGCAGCATCTCTCCCCGCCATGTGGTGGTGCCGCTGCGACGCGTGCTCCCCAAGGCGGAGGTCCTCACCGGCCGCGTGACCACGATCGACCAGGACCGCAAGGTCGCCACCGTCGCGCCGCTCGTCGGCGAGGCGTACGAGCTGCCCTTCGACTACCTGGTCATCGCCATGGGCGCCGTCTCCCGCACCTTCCCGATCCCCGGCCTCGCCGAGAACGGCATCGGCATGAAGGGCGTCGAGGAGGCCATCGGCCTGCGCAACCACGTCCTGGAGCAGCTCGACAAGGCCGACTCCACGACCGACGAGGAGATCCGCCGCAAGGCGCTGACCTTCGTCTTCATCGGCGGCGGCTTCGCGGGTGCGGAGACCGTCGGCGAGGTCGAGGACATGGCGCGCGACGCCGCGAAGTACTACCCCAACGTGAAGCGCGAGGACATGCGCTTCCTGCTGGTGGACGTCGCCGACAAGATCCTCCCCGAGGTCGGCCCGAAGCTGGGCGGCTGGGGCAAGGAGCACCTGGAGAGCCGCGGCGTCGAGATCTACCTCAAGACCGGCATGAACTCCTGCGTCGACGGCCACGTCGTGCTCAACAACGACCTTGAGGTCGACGCCAACACGATCGTGTGGACCGCTGGCGTCAAGCCCAACCCGGTCCTCTCGCGCTTCGGTCTGCCGCTGGGCCCGCGCGGCCACGTCGACACCGGCGCCACCCTCCAGGTGCAGGGCACCGACTACATCTGGGCCGCCGGCGACAACGCCCAGGTCCCGGACCTCGTCGGCCGCAAGGCCGGCAACGAGAACGCCTGGTGCCCGCCGAACGCCCAGCACGCGCTGCGCCAGGCCAAGGTCCTCGGCGACAACGTCGTCTCCGGCATGCGGGGCTTCCCGCAGAAGGAGTACAGCCACGCCAACAAGGGTGCGGTCGCCGGTCTCGGCCTGCACAAGGGCGTCGCGATGATCGTCATGGGCAAGACGAAGATCAAGCTCAAGGGCCGTATCGCCTGGTACATGCACCGTGCGTACCACGGCATGGCGATGCCGACGTTCAACCGCAAGATCCGCGTCTTCGCCGACTGGACGCTCGGCATGTTCCTCAAGCGCGAGGTCGTCTCCCTCGGCGCGATGGAGCACCCCCGCGAGGAGTTCTACGAGGCGGCCAAGCCCGCCCCGCAGGCCGCCGCTCCGGCCGGGAAGAGCGACTCCGCCGAAAAGACCGATAAGGCTGACAAGGCTGACAAGGGCGAGAAGGCGAAGGCCTCCTGACCTCGCGGCCGGGGCCGGGCCCCGCGCCCGCCGCCGCGCGGGGCTGAGGAGCCCGACGGCCCCCCGGGCCGTACAACGACCGAAACCGAAGGACGTCCACCAATCCGTGGGGTGGGCGTCCTTCGGCGTACCGGGTTATTTTGCAGTTTCCAGTCCCGTTTCCGGGATGGGATGGAAGCCCTTCGGTGTTTACGTGGTCAGTGAACGTACTTTGTCTCTGATGCTCCACCACGGAGGTGTGCGACATGGCCGACGCCGCTGGACGGCTCACCGCGCTCGCGGAAGAGGTGCTGGGAGCCCCGCTCCCGGTCCGTATCCGCGCCTGGGACCACAGCGAGGCCGGCCCGCCAGGCGCACCCGTACTCGTCATACGCCACCGCAGAGCCCTGCGCCGCCTGCTCTACAAGCCGGGCGAACTCGGCCTCGCCCGCGGCTGGGTGGCCGGTGACATCGACGTGGAGGGCGACCTCTACCAAGCCCTCGACCTGCTGGCCGGCCTCATCTGGGAGCGCGGCACCCCCGCCAAGCGGCAGCCCGTCCTGGCCACCGCCCTCGCCACCCTCCGCGACCCCCGGATGCGCGCCGCCGGCCGCGAGCTCCTCGCGCTCGCCGGGGCCGGCCTGCCGCCCGCGCCGCCGCGCGAGGAGGCCCGTAAGAGCCACGGACCGCTGCACACCCTGCGCCGCGACAAGCAGGCCATCAGCCACCACTACGACGTCGGCAACGACTTCTACGAGCGGGTGCTGGGCCCCTCCATGGTCTACTCCTGCGCCTACTGGAAGTCCCCGGAGGCCACCCTGGAGGAGGCGCAGTTCGACAAGCTCGACCTCGTCTGCCGCAAGCTCGGCCTCGACGCCGACCAGCGGCTGCTGGACGTGGGGTGCGGCTGGGGCTCGATGGTGCTGCACGCGGCGCGCGAGTACGGCGTGCGCGCCGTGGGGATCACACTCTCCGAGGAGCAGGCCGCCTACGGGCGCAAGCGCGTCGCCGAGGCCGGGCTGACGGACCGCGTCGAGATCCGGGTGCAGGACTACCGGGAGATCCATGACGGCCCCTACGACGCGATCTCCTCCATCGGCATGGCCGAGCACGTCGGCTCGGCGCTCTACGCCGAGTACGCGGCCGACCTCCACGAGCTCCTCAAGCCGGGCGGGCGGCTGCTGAACCACCAGATCGCCCGCCGCCCGCTGCTCGACGAGGAGCACTACCAGGTCGACGAGTTCATCGACCGGTACGTCTTCCCGGACGGCGAGCTGGCCCCGGTCGGCCGGACCGTCGCCCAGCTGGAGGAGGCCGGGTTCGAGGTGCGCGACGTGGAGGCGCTGCGCGAGCACTACGCGCTGACGCTGCGCCAGTGGGTGGCCAACCTGGAGCGCCACTGGAAGGAAGCGGTCCGGCTGACCACGCCCGGCCGGGCCCGCGTCTGGCGGCTGTACATGGCGGCCTCCGCGCTGTCCTTCGAGCGCAACCGCATCGGCGTCAACCAGGTGCTGGCGGTCCGTACACCCGAGAGTGGGACGTCCGGGGCTCCGCTGCGCATGCGGCAGTGGGGCACGGCGTCCTGAGCCAGAGCTGAAACGGGTCCGGCCCGCGGTGTGAACC
>NZ_JBHVHQ010000053.1:0-20127 GCF_042800135.1 Streptomyces sp. NPDC057654
GCCCACGGGCGTACGGAGCGGGGGCGGGCTACCGCTCACGGCCCCCCTCCCCGGCTACCGCGACGCGGTTCGCGGTTCGCGGTTCGCGGTTCGCGGTTCGCGGTTCGCGGTTCGCGGTTCGCGGTTCGCGTCGAGGGTCGATCTACCGCATCTCAAGCTCGTGTCGCAACCTTCCGGAGGGGGCGATGGACAGGTGGGGATACACGGTACCCGCGGGGTGTTCTCGGCCCGCCCGGAGGTCCACCGCCGGACCCCTGTCCCCACGAGCACCCCGGTAGGAATCCGTCTGGTTTATGACGGACCGTCAAGGCCACCCGGGCGGGAGACAGACGGGGCGAAAGGTGGTGGTTGATCTCTCAAGTGCCTTACGGGATACGTACGTTAGAGGAATCCGCGTTCGATGCACGCTGCATATATATGTAGTGTGGCGAAAACCGAAACCGATGGCTCCGGTAGACCGATGCCGGTGCCTTGGAAGGAGCCGGATCATGCGCCGCATGACGACCGCCGCAACCGCTGCCGCCGCCGCGGCCCTGCTCGCCGGGGGCATAGCGGCGGGCACGGCCAACGCCGCCACGCCCACCGCGGCGGCCACCCCGACCTGCGCCGTCTCGGGTCTGCGGATCACGCTCGACGACAACGGCGAGGCGGGTTCGCAGCACGGCATGAACCACGAGGGCACGTACCTCCGGTTCAAGAACACCACCGGCACCACCTGTGCGCTGCGCGGCTACCCGGGCCTCGGCCTGGAGAAGGCCGGGCATGCCAAGGCCGCCACCGACGTGAAATGGGGCTCGACCTATTTCGCCCAGGACCCGGGCAAGAAGACGGTCTACCTCAAGAGCGGCGCCTCCGCCTGGGCCGACCTGGTCTGGACGCACACCGGCGCCGACGCGGCGCACGCCAAGTACCTGGAGGTCACGCCGCCCGCCGCCACGACGCACCAGACGCTCGCCTTCGACAAGATCGTCGACAATGGCACGCTGAATGTGACGAGCCTGTCCGCGACCCCGCCGAGCGCCGGCTGACGCGTGTAGCAGGACCAAGCAGCAGGACCAAGGGGTGCGGAACCTGCCACCTCATCATCGGGTGGCATGTTCCGCGCCCCTGCTGCCCTCCGTGTCCCGGATCAGATCCGCTTCGCGATCCGCCGCGCCACCCGCACGATGTCCCCCTTCGGCTTCGCCGAGTACGGCGGGTGGTTGCGGGTCCAGCCGTCCTCCAGGGCGAACCAGTCGATCGGCTGCGGCGAGCGGTGGCCCTCCATGGCCGCCGCCAGCTCCGTGAAGTACGTCTTCCAGCGCAGCGTGTAGAGGCCGCCGACCAGCCCCGACCACTCGCGATTGGCGTAGTCGTGCAGCTTGCCCTCGTCGGCGCCGGAGCGGTTGCCCCATACGGTCAGGAGCGAGACGGCGTCGAATTCGAGCCGGTCGCGCTCGGCCGCCGAGGACCCCCAGGCGCGGGCGTCGGCGATCCAGCGGCCCAGCAGATGGCGCTCGTCGGTGGCGACGGCCTCCTCCAGCAGCGCCATCCACGCGAACCACTCGCCGGTCAGCGCCGCGAACCGGGACCGGTCCCCGGCCTCGTACGCGCTCTTGATCTGCGGCAGGAGCAGCCGGCTGCGGTTGGAGACGGTCTGCCGGGCGACGTCGAGGAGGTCGTAGCGGTACGCGCTGCTGTCGCGCAGCGCCGGGGCGACGGCCAGCAGCTCGGGCAGCGCCTTGTCGAACTCGGCCGCGTCGTAGCGGAGCTTCGGCGGCGACCAGGAGGCGGCGCGGGTGACGGCCAGATCGGGGCGGGCGCCGAAGAGCCCGTCGGCGGCCTCGCTCCACCCGTCGGCGCGGCTGGTGCCGTAGGCGGTGCGGCGCAGCACGTCCCAGGCCCGTACGGCATGCGTGTCGGCGGCCCCGTACCGGTGTACGGGCCACTGGGCGAACCAGTCGGCGAGGTGCGTCGGCCCGTCCGTCCACGGCAGGTCGCTGAAGAGGGCGAGGGCGGCCGGGTTGTTGTCGGCGGCCTCGGGCATGAGGGCGATGCCGCTGAGCGCGCTGCCGTGCTTGGTGCGCCACTGGTCGTAGAGGGTGGCCCAGTCGGGGGTGTTGGCGCCCATCGCGGTGTGGCCGCCGAAGTTCCAGATGGAGCCGAAGGCGTACGGCGTGGAGGCCCAGTCCTGCTCGCGGTCGACGACCTCGGGGTAGTGGTCGGAGATGCCGTCGACGATCAGCATCCGGGACTTGTCGACGGCGTCGATGATGTCGCGGCGCGGGTTGGTCTGCCAGCCGAGGATGGCCCAGGTGGCGCCGGGGTGGGCGGTGCGCAGCGCCTTCTCCACGGCGCGCGCGGCGTCCGGCACCGGCACGTCGCCGGGGCTGCCGCCCTCGTGCAGCAGGTCCATCTTGTAGATGGAGGTGGCCCCGTACAGCTCGTCCTGTACCCGGTAGAAGGTCCGGGCGACGCGGGCGAAGTGCTCGTCGCGCGGGTCGAGCCAGTCGGGGCGCGGGAAGCCGCCCCACTCGCCCTGCGGGACGGTGTGCGCGCCGGGGTTGCGCTGGGCGAAGTCGGGCGGGACGGTGCCGAAGTAGCCGGGGAACACGGGTGTCATGCCGAGCTCGCGCAGTCGGCCGACGATCTTTCGGGCGAGTTCCGCGCGGCTCTCCAGCAGGTCGAGGGAGACGGGGCCGCCGAAGCCGGACATGTTCTGGAGCAGCCACCACGGCTGGTGGGCGGGGCCGGGAACCCACTGGCGCAGCTCCGCGTCCGTATAACCGTGCTTCTGGAAGACGCGGTGGTAGACGGCGTCCGCGCCCGCGTAGACGAGGACCTCGTTGTAGCCGTGGAGCGCGAGGATGTCGAGCTCGCGCTCCCAGTAGTCCCAGTCGTAGTACGGGCCGGTGTAGCCGTCGTTGGTGTCGTTGAAGACGAAGCGGTGCGCGACGTTCGCGGCCTTGGAGAGGGGGGCGCCGACGCCGGGGAGGCGGCGGGGGAGGTCGGCCTGCGCGCCGTTCCACGAGAAGTGGGCGTGCGCGACGTGGCGCAGGTACCAGTGGAAGCCGGCGAGCTGCACGGCCGGGGTGGTGCCTTCGACGACGATGTGTCCGGCGGTGCCGGAGACCCGGTAGAAGTCCTGGCCGGGGCGGGTGCGCGGGGTGCGGAAGGCGACCTGCCGGTGGTGGTGGGGCAGCAGGCGTCTGAGGGCTCTCGCCGCCGCGCCGCCGCCTGTGTTCGCGGCTGGAGTGGTGTCCGTGCCGGTGTCCGGCGGGTTCGGGGCGGCTGCGGCCGGGTGCGTGGCGGCGACTCCGAGGGCGGCGGACCCGGCGAGTGCGCCGAGCAGCGTACGTCGGGCGATGTGCATGAGTGACCTCCACCATGGCGCTGCGGCTACTGGGCTGGACCACTTGAGCGCGGTGATCCTATGAGCAGTCGACAGGAACAGGTCAAGGGCACAGGCGGCAATCCGGCCGCGCCGGTTACATTTGGCACGAATGGCCCCACCCGTTCCGACCAGCACCTGGACCTCTGTGCGACGACCCGGCACGATCGTCGGGCGCAGCGGCCCGCAGCCCGTCAGCCGTGGAGGAGCCTGAGCCATGGGACTGCGTACGAAGACCGGCGTGGCGATCACCGCCACCGCGGCACTGGTCGCCGTCATCATGGGCCTCGTCGTGCACCACCGCACCGCCGCGAACGCGCTGGACACCGCCCGCGACACGATCCGCTCCCGGCTCTCCATCGCCGTCGACGACCACGCCGCCGGGGTCGACCGGCACCGGGTCCTGATCAACCCCACCGTCCTGCCCTTGCCGGTGCGCGCGGCCGTCGCGCGCGGTGAGACCGGCGTCTACCTGGACCGCAGCGGCCCGGAGCCGGAGCTGTGGGCCGCCCGGCGCAGCGGAAAGGACGTCATCGCGCTCCGCCACTCCTATCTGCGCCAGGACCGCAAGCTCGAAGCCCTCGACCGCGACCTGCTGCTCGCGGGCTCGATCGGCACGGCGCTCGCCTGTGTGATCGGCGTGGCCTTCGCCACGGTGCTCGGCCGCCGGCTCGACGCGTCCGCCCGTACGGCCGAGCGGATCGCGGAGGGCGACCTCAGCGCCCGGATCACGCCGCGCGGCAACGACGAGATCGCCCGGCTGACCACCGCCCTGAACACCATGGCCGACGCGCTGGCCGCCCGCCTCCAGGCCGAGCGCGACGTCACCTCCGACATCGCGCACGAGCTGCGCACTCCGGTCGCCGGGCTGGTGGCCGCCGCCGGGCTGCTGCCGCCGGGGCGGCCGGCCGAGATGGTGCGGGAGCGGGCGCGGCGGGTGAGCGCTCTGGTGGAGGACGTCCTGGAGGTGGCGCGCCTGGACGGGTCCACCGAGCGGGCCGAGACGGAGGTGCGGCCGCTGGACGAACTGGTGCGGCGCGCGGTCCGCTCCGTCACCACGCCGGGGCAGGCGGGGCTGGAGGTGCGGGTGATACGGGCCGGGCTGGTCGAGACCGACGCCAGGCGCGTGGAACGCATTCTCGCCAACCTGGTCAGCAACGCCTTCCGGCACGGTGCGGCGCCGGTGCGGGTCGAGGTCGACGGCGCGGTCGTACGGGTCTACGACCAGGGTCCGGGCTTCCCGCCGGAGCTCCTCGCCCGTGGCCCCGTCCGCTTCCGTACCGGCGCGGGCCAGGGCGCCGACGGTTCGGGCCGGGGGCAGGGGCTCGGCCTCGGCCTGACGATCGCGGCCGGTCAGGCGCGGGTCCTGGGGGCGCGGCTGCGGTTCGCGAACCCGGCGGGCGGGGGCGCGGAGGCGGTCCTGGACCTGCGGGCTTCGGTGCCGGCGGAGGGGGCGTCGGGGGAGGAGACGGCGGAGGAGGTGGTGGGGGACGGGAGGGGGTGAGGGGGCGTATGGGGGGTGGGCTTGGGACGCGTACGGGCATGTCTGAGGTGCGTACGGGGCGGGCAGCCGCAACAGTGGAAGCGAGGGTTCCCCATCTCACCCCTGGAGCGGCGGCGATGACCGAGAACGTCCTGTTCATGGACCTCGACCGGCCCGAAACGGGCCGCCTGGCACTGGACGCGCTGCGGCAGGCGCACACCGAGGGCGGCATCAAGCTGCGCGAGGCGACCGTGATCACGCGGGACGCGGAGGGCGCGCTGGACTTCCCCGACAGCGTCGACAACAGCAGCGACGCCAAGGGCTTCGCCGTGGGCGGCCTGATCGGCGGGCTCGTCGGCATCCTGGGCGGCCCGCTCGGCATCATGATCGGCTTCGGCGCGGGCGGCCTGCTCGGCGGCGCCCACGACGCACGCCAGGCCAGCGCCTCCAGCGCCGCCCTCGAAATGCTCGCCGCCGAGGTGCCGCCCGGCTCGACCGTACTGATCGCCGAGGTCGCCGAGGACTTCCCGGAAGTCGCCGACGAGGCACTCGCCCCCTTCGGCCCGGCCGCCGTCCGCTACCCGGCGGAGGAGGTCCGCAAGGGGGTGGAGGAGGCGATCGCGGAGGGGCGCTGACGGGCGGCTCCGTCATCGGTCAGTCCCCGCCCCCGGTCGCGGG
Organism: Streptomyces sp. NPDC057654; assembly: GCF_042800135.1. Classification (NCBI taxonomy): domain Bacteria; kingdom Bacillati; phylum Actinomycetota; class Actinomycetes; order Kitasatosporales; family Streptomycetaceae; genus Streptomyces; species Streptomyces sp. NPDC057654. The sequence continues at coordinate 5,532 of NZ_JBHVHQ010000053.1, forward strand.
CCGTCCGCATAGGCCCTGCGCCCGCCCGGCGCGCGGCCGGCCTGTATGTCGGCACAAGCCTCAGCGCAGCGCCCTGGCGTAGCAGCGGCTCTCCTCGTGGAAGCGGTACAGGCCGACCTTCGGGGCGGGTGTGTAGCCGCAGGAGGTGTAGAGCGCTATGGCCTCGGGCTGCTTGATGCCCGTTTCCAGGACCATGCGCGTACGCCCCGCGTCGCGCGCGCTGTCCTCCAGGGCCGCGAGTATCGCCCGTGCCAGCCCGCGTCCGCGTGCGCCCGGTATGACGTACATGCGCTTCAGCTCGGCGTCGCCGTCCTCGTACGCTTCGTCGTTGGCGTCCTGGACGCGCCAGCCGCCGGTGGCGACGGGCGCGCCGTCGTCGTCATAGGCGATGAGGTACAGGCCGCGGGGCGGGTCGAACTGCGCCGGGTCCAGCGGCGTCAGGTCCTCCTCGCCGTAGCGTTCCGCGTATTCCAGTTGCACCTGGTCGTTGAGTTTGACGGCGTCGGGATGGTCGTACGCCGAGGGCACGATCTGCATCGGGACATCGTACGGTCGAATGGGTGTACGAGGCCACGGTGGCCTGAGCGCCCTGTGGGGCGGCAGCGCGCCGGGATGCTCACCGGTGCGGGGCGTCCCGGATCCCGTCGGCGTGCTGGTGCTCCGCGGGCGCGGGCCGGGCGGCTCGGGCGGGCAGGAACCAGGCGAGGGCGGCGGCGGTCACGCAGAAGGCGGCGGCGATCCACAGCACCAGGGTGTAGCCGCCCTCCGTCGGCCCGCCGCTGTCGCCGCCGTCGCCGCTGACGTGAGCGGCCAGGACGGTGGCGGCGAGCGCGCTGCCCAGGGAGAAACCGGTGAAGCGGACCACCTGGTAGAAGCCCATGGCGCTGCCCGTCTCCCGGGCGGGGATCGCCTGCACGATCAGACCGGGAATCGCGGCGAAGGTGGTGCCCAGCCCCACTCCCAGGACGCCCGACATGACGAAGGCCTCCCACAGGGCGCCATGGAAGACGGCGAAGAACCCGCAGCCCAGCGCGGCTACGAGGCAGCCCAGCGTCAGCACCGCCCGGATTCCCGCGCGCGCTACCAGGGCCGGCAGGGCGCGGGAGCTGATCAGCATGAAGAAGGACAGGGGGATGAGGACGAGCCCGGCCACGACGGCCGACGCGCCGAACCCGAACCCGCCCGAGCGCGGGGACTGCACGAACTCCGTCGCGCCCGAAAGCACCATGTACATCGCGATGCCGAGCACCAAGGCGCAGGCGTCGGCGGAGAGCACGGACGGGTGGCGGAGCAGGCGCAGTTGGACCAGCGGGTTCCGGGTACGCAGCTGCTGTACGGCCCATATCGCGAAGAGCGCTGCCCCGGCGGCCAGCAGGCCGATGATCGCCGGGGAACCCCAGCCCCACCGCGTTCCCTCCGCCACTGCCACCAGTGCGGCGACCAGCGCCAGTGCGAGCAGTACGGCGCCGGTGCGGTCGAGCCGGTCGGGGGTGCCGCGCCCCGCGCTCGACGGTATGACCGCGGCGACGCAGAGCAGCGCGAGGCCGGAGACGACCGCGCCGAACCCGTACGCGCCCGCCAGCCCCCACGCGTCGGCGAGCAGCCCGCTGATCGGGTAACCGGCGCCGAGGCCGGCCCCCGCCGACACCGACAGCAGCGCGATCATCGGGGCGACCTTGGCCTGGGGCAGTTCGTCCCGGGCGGTGGCCATCGCCAGCGGCACCAGCCCGAGCCCGACGCCTTGCAGTCCGCGGCCGACGAGCAGCATCCACATGCCGCTCGCCGACGCGGCCACGACGCCGCCCGCCGTGACCACGGCCAGGCCGCCGAGCAGCGTCGCCCGCCGTCGCGGGCCGTCGCCGAGCCGGCCCAGGACCGGGGAGCTCGCCGCACCGGCCAGCAGCGCCACGGTCAGCGACCACTGCGCCGTGCTCAATGACACATGAAAGTCGCGGGCGACCGTGGGGATCAGCGGGGCGCCGAACGAGCTGATGATGCTGGAGACCAGCGTGGCCAGCACCAGCACGGGCCCGATCAGCGCGCCGCGACGCCTTGCGGCTGTCGCCGTGCCCCCTCGTTCCGCCGTGTGCCCGCGCCTTCGGTGACCTGTGACCATGAGCCCCCCTGAGAAATTGCGTGCGACTCGCACGCAGTAACCCTACGCTCATTCCGTGTGTTTCGCACGTATCATGGTCGGGTGGCGAATACGGATCTGGCACGGGACCTTGAGCAAGCGCTGGGGCAGCTGCTGCTGCGACGCAACCGGAGCGCGCTCTACAACGCGGCCCTCGAATCGGCGCCGCCGGGCGTCGACCGCCAGACCTATCCGATGCTCAGCGGGCTGGACCGGCTCGGACCGCAGTCGGCGGCGCGGCTGGCCGACGAGGTCGGGATCGACCGGTCCGGGGCGAGCCGCTACGCCGACCGGCTCGAAGCCGCGGGCCTGCTCGAACGCAGCCCCGACCCCCGCGACCGCCGGGCCACCCTGCTCGCCTTGACGCCCGAAGGCCGGGCCGCGGTCGCCGGCCTCCGCGACGGGCTGGCCCGGCACCTCGCGGGCCGGATCGCGGACTGGCCCGACGGGCAGGCGCAGGCGCTGATCGACGGCCTCCGCCTGCTCGCCGACACGCCCCCGGAATGACTCCCCGGGATGCCCCCGGGATGCCCCGGAGTGCCCCGGAGTGCCCCCGGAATGATGAGACCGCCTCGGCGAACGAACTCGCCGAGGCGGTGAAGAACATGTCTGCGCGGCGGCCCGCTACCGACTCGCGCGGGCCTTCTCGTCGGCCTCGCCGCCCGCGCCCAGGAGGCTGCCGGTGAAGCCTTCGAGGCGAGGCCCGAAGCGCCGCATCTCGCGTTGGCCGACGACGCCGATGAGGGTGGGCAGGTAGCCGCGTACGGACTGCATGCCGCGCAGCCACCACTGGGCGTAGACGTGGGCGGAGCGGCGTTCGATGCCCGCGACCAGGCGGTCGACGGCGGGGCCGAGGGGGTAGGTGCGGTTGGTGGGCCAGGGGAGGCGGCTGCGGAGTTCGCGCATGAGGTCGTCCTGGTCCGCGCCGCGCACCATGTCGGTGTCGGTCCAGCTCAGATAGCCGACCCCGACCTTCACGCCCCGGTAGCCGACCTCGGCGCGCAGGCTGTGCGCGTACGCCTCGACGCCCGACTTGGACGCGCAGTAGGCCGTCATCATCGGCGCCGGGGTGACGGCGGCGAGCGAGGCGATCTGGAGGAGGTAGCCGCGGCTCTCCATCAGTACGGGCAGGAAGGCGCGGCCGGTGACGGCGCCGCCGATGAGGTTGACCTCGATGACGCGCCGCCACGCGTCGGGGTCGGAGTCGACGAACGGGCCGCCCGTCGCGACGCCCGCGTTGGCCACGACGATGTCCACCTTGCCGAACCGCGCCTTGACCTCCCGCGCCACCTGCCCCATCGCCTCGTGGTCGGTGACGTCCGCGTGCCAGTGCGCGGCCTCGCCGTGCAGTGACTCGGCGACCCGCCGCAGCTCCTCCGGCTCCAGCCCGACCAGCGCGACCTTCGCGCCGCGCGCCGACAGTTTGCGGGCGAGCAGTTCGCCGACGCCGCGGGCCGCGCCGGTGACCACCGCGACCTGCCCCTCCAGGCTTCTGCGCTGACTCATACGGACTGCTCCTTGTCCTTGGCTGTGTCGGCTGTGTTGTGGGGGTTATGAGCGGCGACCAGTTCCCGTACGGCGGCGGCGACCGCCTCCGGGTCCTCGACCGGCGTCATATGGCCGAGTCCGGGCAGTTCGGTCAGGCCCGCGCAGTCGGGCAGCCGCGCCGCGAGCCCGCGGGCGTGCACGGCCGGGGTCAGCCGGTCCTCGGTGCCCACGATGACGGCGGTGGGCGCGGTCAACTCCCGGATGTTCACGTCGAGATCGAGCTCGGCGAGCACCGCGCCCCACGCGGCCCGGACCCTGCGGTCGCAGGCGTGCACGATGCGGGCGCACGCGTCCACGGCGGCGGGCGGCGCGTCCGGGCCCAGCGTCGCGTACTTGAGCACCCGCTTGCCGAGCGGCGTGACGGGGCCGAGCGGCGCGCTCGTACCGAGGACGGAGCGCGTCAGCCGGCTGCGGACCCGGCCGGCGGCCAGCGGCAGCACCAGCGCCTCCGCGAGCAGCCGTGAGACGCCGGTGCTGCACAGCAGCGCGGCTGCTGTGCGCTCCCGCACCGCCGGGCGGCCGGCGGCGGCCACCACGGTCATGCCGCCCATGGAGTGCCCGGCCAGGACGGCCCGTTCGCCGTCGGCCAGCGTCGCGTCCAGCACCGCCGCGAGGTCGTCGGCGAGGGCGCGCGTGCTGTACCCGCCGGGGCCGGGGGCCGGGCTGCGGCCGTGTCCGCGCAGGTCGTACGCGATGACCCGGCAGCCGTCGGCCGTCCCGCCGCCCCCGCCGGGTCCGCCTGTCAGAGACCGTACGACCGGGGCCCAGAAGGCCGTCGAGCAGGTCCAGCCGTGCACGAGGACGACGGCGGGTGCGCCGTCCGGCCCGTACGTCTCGACGTGCAGGGCGGTGCCGTCGGCGGAGGTCGCGGTGAGGGTGCGGCGCGGGGCGGGCGGCGCGTACGCCTCCTGAGAGAGCGGGCGCGTGGGGCTCACGAGCGCGCCCCGGCAGGCTCGGCGGCCTCCTCCGTACGGGCGGCGGGGGCCCGCAGCACCTCGTACTCGCAGAGGTTCACGCGCCGCGTGGCCTTGCGGAACTCGGAGGTCGTGCCGGGCCACACCGTCGTATTGCGCCCGTTGGCGTCCAGATACCAGCTGTCGCACCCGCCGCTGTTCCACACCGTGCGCTCCATGCGCGCCTGCACCTTGTGGTTCCAGCCGGCGACGGCCGTGGGCCTGGCGTCGAGGGCGGCCTTGCCGCCGAGGGTGGTCAACTGGCGCATGAAGTCGGCCAGATAGTTCAGCTGGGACTCGATCATCAGGATCATCGAGCTGTTGCCGAGCCCGGTGTTGGGCCCGATGATCGTCATGAAGTTGGGGAACCCGGCCGCGCTGGCGCCGCGCAGCGCCGCCATCCCGTCCTTCCACTCCTCCGCGAGCGTCGTGCCGTCGGCGCCCGTGACGCGCTGCGCTATCGGCATGTCGGTGACGTGGAAGCCCGTACCGAAGATGACCGCGTCGACCTCGGTCTCGGTGCCGTCGGCGGCGACGAGCGTGGAGCCGCGCACCTCCTTGAGCCCGGAGGCGACGACGTCGACGTTGGGCGCGGCGAGCGCCGGATAGTAGGTGTTGGAGAGCAGTATCCGCTTGCAGCCGATGCGGTAGTCCGGCGTCAGCTTGGCGCGTGTGGCCGGGTCCTTGATGGACCGGGCCATGTTGCGCTTGGCGAGGGACTCGATCAGGCTGAGTTCGTTGGGGCGCTTGGTGAACGCGCTGACCTGCAACTCCCGTATGCCCCAGAGGATTCCGCGGCGCGCGGTGCCGGTCGCGGGGAACGTGGTGTGCAGCCAGCGCTCGACGCCCGTGATGGCGCGATCGGTGCGCGGCATGACCCAGGGCGGGGTCCGCTGGAACAGGGTGAGGCCGCGGACCTCGGGCTGGATGGCGGGCACGATCTGGATGGCGGAGGCGCCGGTCCCGATCATCGCGACGCGCTTGCCGCGCAGGTCGTAGCCGTGGTCCCAGCGGGCCGAGTGGAAGACCTTGCCGGGGAAGCCGGCGAGGCCGGGGATGTCGGGGATCTTCGGGTCGGAGAGCGGGCCGGTCGCCGAGACGACGACGTCGGCGGTGAGGTCGCCGCGCGCGGTGCTGATCTCCCAGTGCAGCGCGTCGGCGTTCCAGCGCATGGAGCGCACCTCGTGGTCGAGCCTGATGTGCGGCCGCAGCCCGAAGGTGTCGGCGACGCTCTCCAGATAGGCGCGGATGTGCCGCTGGCCGGAGAAGGTGCGCGGCCACTCGGGGTTGGGGGCGAAGGAGAAGGAGTACAGGTGGGAGGGGACGTCGCAGGCGCAGCCCGGATAGCTGTTGTCCCGCCAGGTGCCGCCGACGGAGTCGGCCCGTTCCAGGACGACGAAGTCGGTGATGCCCTCGCGGCGCAGCCGGACCGCCGCGCCCAGGCCGCCGAACCCCGATCCGATCACTGCCACCCGTACGTGCTCGTGCTGGCGCTCACGCTTGCGCTCGGCCATGCCGCCGCCTCCCGAGATCGTCTGTCCCGTAGCTCGTCTGTCCTGTACGTAACCGTGCCAGCAATCACTGGCGCAATTGGAGGGTAGGGCAGCTCGCTACTGAGCGGTAGGGGGCGCGGGCAGGGAAGTTACCGGCGGTCGCACCTGTCGGGCCGCGCCGACCGCCGACATAGGCTGCTGGTGTGGTGAAGAAAGTGGCTGAGAACGCGGCCGAGAACGTGACCGGGAAGACGGCAGGGAAACCGGCCGGGAAGACGGCAGAGGTCGGCGCCGGGGGAACGGCGGAGAAGGACGACGCGGCAGGGCGCGAGTACCGGATGGCGGAGCTGGCCGAGGCGGCCGGGATCACCGTCCGTACGCTGCGCTTCTACCGCGAGCGCAAACTCATCCCGCCGCCCCGCCGCGAGGGCCGCATCGCCTGGTACGACGAGCACCACCTCGCCCGGCTCCGTACGATCGCGGCCCTGCTGGAGCGCGGCCACACCCTCGGCGGCATCGCCGAACTGCTCACCGCCTTCGAGCACGGCCGCGGCGTCGGCGAACTCCTCGGCCTGCGCGGAGCCATCGCCGCCCCCTGGTCCGAGGAGACCCCGGTCCGGCTGAGCCCCGAGAAGCTCGCCGACCACTTCGCGGGCGAGGTCACCCCGGAGAACCTCGCGGGCGCCCTGGACATCGGCTATCTCGCGGTCGACGGCGACGAGATCGTGCACGTCAGCCGCCGCCTGCTGGACGCCTCCAGCGCCCTGGTCGACAAGGGCGTGCCCCTGGCCGCCGTCCTCGCCGCGGGCCGCGACGTCCGCGCCCACGCCGAGGCCCTGGCGGCGACCTTCACCACGCTGATCTGCGATCACGTCCTGAGCGGCCTACTGGACCGCACGCCCGACGGCGCCCCCCTGCCGCCCGACGAGATCACCCGCGTCACCCAGACCCTCGCCACCCTCCGCCCGATCGCCAAGGACGTCATCGACGCGGAACTCTCCATGGCCATGGACCGCCGCATACGGGCGGAACTGGACGCGCGGCTGCCGGGGGAGGGCAGGCCGGAGTAGGGGCCGCCCCTGATATCCCTACGCCTCGAACGACACCGTCACCGGCGCGTGGTCGCTCCACCGCAGGTCGTAGCTGGCGGCCCGTTCCACCTCCGCCTTCACCGCGCGCCCGGCGAGGCCGGGCGTCGCGACGGCGTAGTCGATGCGCCAGCCCGCGTCGTTGTCGAAGGCCTTGCCGCGGTAGGACCACCAGGAGTACGGGCCCTCGACGCCGGGGTGCAGGGCGCGGACCACGTCCACGTACGCCGCCTCGTCGAAGACGCGGGTGAGCCAGGCGCGCTCCTCCGGGAGGAAGCCCGCCTTCTTCTTGTTGGCCTTCCAGTTCTTGAGGTCGGCCTCCTGGTGGGCGATGTTCCAGTCGCCGCAGACCAGGACCTCGCGGCCGTCGGCGGCGGCGCGCTCGCGCAGTTCGCCCAGGTAGGGCAGGAACTCGGCCATGAAGCGTTCCTTCTCGTCCTGGCGCTCCGTGCCGACCTCGCCGGAGGGCAGGTAGAGGCTGGCGACGGTGAGGCCCGGCAGGTCGATCTCCGCGTAGCGGCCGGACGCGTCGAACTCCGACGAGCCGAAGCCGATCCGTGCCGCCTCCGGCTCGCGCCGCGAGTAGAGGGAGACGCCGGCGCGGCCCTTGGCCGCCGCCGGGGCGTGCACGGTGTGCCAGCCCTCCGGGTCGCGCACCTCCTCGGGAAGCTGCTCGGGCTCGGCCCGTACTTCCTGGAGGCAGATGACGTCGGCCCCGGTCCCGGCGAGCCAGGGCACGAAGCCCTTCTTGGCGGCGGCGCGCAGGCCGTTCACATTGACGGTGGTCACGGTGTACAAGGCTTGCTCCCGGGTTGCTCCAGACAGGAAGCGAGCCTACGTGACGTCGGCTGACCCGAGGTCGGCCCCGGAGCCCGCGGTCCGCTCACGCCCGCGGCGGCAGCTTCGGCCTCCGCAGGTCCGGAACATCCGAATAGTCCGGCGGCGTGGCCGCGCCATGGCGTTCCAGGAGGTCCAGCGCCAGGCGCACCGCGTCGTCCAGCTGTTTGTGGCGGCCCTCGGCCCAGTCGAGAGGGGTGCGGTCGACCTCGATGTCGGGGTCCACGCCGTGGTTCTCCACGCCCCAGCCGTACGCGTCGAACCAGGCGGCGTTCATCGGGACCGTGATCGCGGTGCCGTCGCCGAGACGGTGGCGGCCGGTCATGCCGACGACGCCGCCCCAGGTGCGGAGGCCGACGACGGGGCCGATGCCCTGGAGCTTGAAGGCGGCGGTGATCATGTCGCCGTCGGAGGAGGTCATCTCGTCGGCGACGGCGACGACCGGGCCGCGCGGCGCGTTGCTGGCGTAGGAGACGGGCTGGGCGCCGCGGGTCAGGTCCCAGCCGACGATGGTGCGGGTGAGCTTCTCCACGACCAGCTCGCTGATGTTGCCGCCCGCGTTGCCGCGTACGTCCACGATCAGCGCGGAGCGGGACATCTCCATCCGCAGGTCGCGGTTGAACTGGGCCCAGCCGGAGCCGCCCATGTCGGGGATGTGCAGATAGCCGCACTTGCCGCCGCTCAGCTCCCGGACGACGGCGCGGCGCTTGGCGACCCAGTCCTGGTAGCGCAGCGGGCGCTCGTCGACGAGGGGGACGACGGCGACGCGGCGGCTGGGGCCCTCGCCGTCCGCGGAGCGGAACGTCAGCTCGACGGTGGTGCCGCCCGCCGCCGACAGCAGCGGGTACGGGCCGGCCACCGGATCCACCGGGCGGCCGTCGACATGGGTGAGCGCCGCGCCCTCCCGGATGCCCGAACCCGCCAGCGGGGAGCGGGCCTTGGAGTCGGAGGAGTCGCCGGGCAGGATGCGCTGCACCGTCCACGCGCCGTCCTTCGTGCGGGCCAGGTTGGCGCCGAGCAGGCCGATGGCGCGCTGGTAGTGCGGCGGGCCCTCGTTGCGGCGGGCCCCGGACACGTACGCGTGGGAGGTGCCCAGCTCGCCCAGCACCTCGCGGAGCAGGTCCGCGAAGTCGTCGGGGGAGGCGATCCGTTCGACCAGCGGCCGGTACTCGGCGAGCACCCCGTCCCAGTCGACGGAGCACATCCCCGGCTCCCAGAAGTACGCGCGGATGATGCGGCCCGCCTCGTCGTACGCCTGCCGCCACTCGGCCGCCGGGTCCACGTCGTGCAGGATGCGGCGCATGTCGATGTAGACGGTGGAGTCGTTGTCGGCGATCTCGTTGGCGGGTACGGCCCGCAGCTCGCCCTCGTCGTGGATGACCATGCGGGTGCCGTCGCCGCTGGGCGCGAACCAGTCGAGCCCGCTGGTGAGTTCGGTGCGCTTCGCCTTGGCCAGGTCGAAGTGTTCGAGGGTGGGGCGGCCGGACGTGTCGGCCGGGTTGGCGAACGTCTCGCCGAGCGCTCCCGAGATCGGCCAGCGCAGCCACACCAGCCCGCCGCCGCTGACGGGGCACAGCTCGGAGTACTTGGACGCGGCCACCGGGAACGGCGTCACCCGGCTCGCCAGCCCCTCCGCCTCCACCAGCACCGCCCCGTCGGCCGGCGGCCCGTCGTCCGCCGGGTCCAGGCCGCCCGCCGCCGGGCGGCCCTCCGCCGACAGCGCGAAGGGCGAGGGCGTCGCCGAGGACAGCGGCACCAGATACGGGCGGCAGCCCAGCGGGAAGGACAGGTCGCCGGTGTGCACGTCGTAGACCGGGTCGAAGCCGCGCCAGGACAGGAACGCGAGATAGCGGCCGTCGCGGGTGAAGACCGGCTGCTCGTCCTCGAACCGGCCGTTGGTGACGTCCACGATCGTCCGGTCCGCCAGCCTGGCGATCTTGATCTGCCGCAGCGAGCGGCCGATGCCGGGGTGCGACCAGGTCAGCCACGCCGAGTCGGGGGAGAACGCCAGATCGCGCACCGGGCCGTTGGCGGACGCGATCAACTCGCCGACCTCGCCGTCCCCTTCGGGCGCCGCGTCCACCAGCAGCAGCCGCCCGTCGTGCGAGGCGACGGCGAGTCGCTCCCCGTCCGGCGCGGCGATCAGCTCGTGCACCCGCCCGAGCCGCCCCGCGGCCAGCCGCCGCGGCTCGCCCACCCCGCTCGCCCGCGGCAGCTGCGCGATCTCGATCGCGTCCTCGCCCTCGGCGTCCGTGACGTACGCGACCTCGCCGGTCGACCCCAGGATCTCGGGCAGCCGGACCCGTACGCCCGGCGTGTCGGCGATCGTACGGGCGGGGCCGTCGCGGTGCGTCAGCCAGTACAGGCTGCCGCGCACGGACACCGCGCTCGCCCGGCCCGTGGTGTCCACCGACACCGAGCTGACGTGCGAGGCGGCCGGGATCTGGTACGAGCGGCGGCCCGCGCGCGGCCCGCCGAGCCGTACGTCGAGCCGGCGGGGCACACCCGTCGGGGACAGGTCGTCGACCAGCCACAGCTCGCCCGCGCACTGGTAGACGACGCGGGAGCCGTCCGTCGCGGCGTGCCGGGCGTAGAAGTCGGCGTGGTCGGTGTGGCGGCGCAGGTCGGAGCTGTCGGGCAGGCAGGAGTAGAGGTTGCCGACGCCCTCGTGGTCGGAGAGGAACGCGATCCGGCCGTCCACGAACATCACCGAGTCCAGATGCCCGTACACCTCGGGGACCAGCCGCGTGCCGTGCAGCCACATGCGCCCCATCGCGCCGCCGCGGTAGCGCTTCCAGGCGGCCGGTTCGTGCGGCGGCTTCCCGGCGAGCAGCAGCGTCTGCCGCTCGCCGTCCGTGTCGGCGACCGCGATGTCGGCGACCGGGCCCCACGGCAGCCTGCCCCCGGGGCTGCCGTCGGTGGGCAGGCTGTAGGCCCACGAGAAGTACGAGAACGGCTGCCCGTGCGAGGAGACGGCGAGGACGTCCCCGTCCGGCGACCAGCCGCAGACGCGGGTGTCCGTGGAGCCCCAGTAGGTCAGCCGGCGGGCGGGGCCGCCGCCGACCGGGGCGAGCATGATCTCCGGATCGAGGCTGCGCCACGTGGTGTAGGCGATCTGCCGCCCGTCGGGGGAGAAGCGGGGGTGGCCGATCCGGGTGCGGTCGACGGTCAGCCGCCAGGCCCGCTCGGCGCGCTCGCCCGCCGCCACCAGGGGGGCCACCCACAGATCGTCCTCGGCGGCGAAACAGAGGAGGTCGCTGCTCAGGTGCGGATAGCGGAGGTAGCCGCCGTCCGTTCCGAGCAGGGGTGTCGTCTGGTGGTCCGGCCGGCCGGCCTCGCGTCCGTCGCTCACCTCTTCATGCTTTCCGCGCGCAGGGCCCGCGGCAACTTGAATGGCCGGACTTTCTCGCGTTTATGCGATCGGGGTATGCCGGGCCGCGGATGCCATGCGGGATGCCCTGAGGGATGCCATGGCTGACGCCGTGACGCAGAACACCGTCGAAACGGAGCCGTTTCGATCAACCTGCGTCTACGCTGATGGTGTACGAAACCGTTTCGTTCAGTTGGCCGACGGATGGCGAGGTGTCCCATGGGGCGCAGCAGACTGACCCCCGAGCGCGAGAGCGAGCTGTACCAGGCCGTGCTCGACCTGCTCGGCGAGGTCGGCTACGACGCCCTGACGATGGACGCCGTCGCCGCCCGTACCCGCTCCAGCAAGGCCACCCTCTACCGCCAGTGGAAGGGCAAGCCGGAGATGGTCGTCCGGGCGCTGCGCCATGTGAAACCGCACTCGGCGGTGTGGGTCGACACCGGTTCGCTCCGCGGCGACCTGCACGCCATCGTGGCCAGCACCGACGACATCGAGAAGGAGAAGAGCGCCGACCTCATCGGCGGTCTCGTCCACGCGGTCCGTGACGACCCCGACCTGCACGAGGCGCTGCGCGAGCTGATGATCGGGCCGGGCATCGAGGAGCTCAACGTGGTGCTCCGGCGCGCCGTCGACCGAGGGGAACTGCCGGCGGACTCACCCGCCCTGGAGTTCCTGCCGCACATGCTCGTCGGCGGATACGTCACGCGCCCGCTGGTCGAGGCGCGGTGCGTGACGACCGAATACCTCAGACGCTATCTCGACGCCGTGGTCCTCCCCGCCCTCGGCCAGTAAGCGCCTTTCCTCCCTACATATCCCCGCGCATACCACCACATACCCCCACAGACCCCACCTGACGCGCCGCTCTCGTCGTCGGGGTGGTTCCCCACGCCCTGTTTCGCTCATCCCACCGACGGGAGCACACCTTCTCGTGGCCACCTTCCTCTACAGACTGGGACGCACCGCCTTCCGGCGGCGCAAGCTCGTCGCCCTGATATGGGTGGCGCTGCTCGCCGTCGTCGGCATCGGCGCCGCCACCGCGCCCGCCGCCTCCAACGACAACTTCTCCATACCGGGCACCGAGGCGCAGCGCGCCTTCGACCTGCTGGAGCAGCGCTATCCGGGCGCGAGCGCCGACGGCGCCACCGCGCGCCTCGTCTTCAAGGCGCCGGACGGCCAGAAGATCACCGACCCGGCGAACCAGCAGGCCGTCCGCAAGGTCGTCGGCGAACTGGCCGGCCCGCAGACGGCATCGGCCGCCGACCCGTTCGCGGCGAAGACCGTGAGCGCGTCCGGCACCACCGCGTACACCCAGGTCACGTACAAGGTGAAGGCCACCGAGCTGACCGACGCCACGCGCGACGCCCTCAAGGACGCGGCCAAGGACGGGCGCGCCGCGGGGCTGGCCGTGGAGACCGGCGGCGACGCCCTGCGGGCCGAGGTCGAGACCGGGTCCACCGAGATCATCGGCATCGCCATCTCCGCCGTCGTGCTCGTCATCACCTTCGGCTCGCTGATCGCCGCCGGGCTGCCGCTGCTGACCGCGCTCATCGGCGTCGGCATCGGCGTCTCCGCCATCGCGGCGCTCGCCTCGGTCCTCGACCTGTCGGGCACCACGTCCATCCTCGCCATGATGATCGGCCTCGCGGTCGGCATCGACTACGCGCTGTTCATCGTCTCCCGCTACCGCGCCGAACTGGCCGAGGGCCGCGAACGCGAGGAAGCCGCCGGACGCGCCGCCGGAACGGCGGGCTCCGCCGTCGTCTTCGCCGGCCTCACCGTCGTCATCGCCCTCGTCGGCCTCGCCGTCGTCAACATCCCGATCCTCACCAAGATGGGCCTGGCCGCGGCCGGCACCGTCGTCGTCGCCGTGCTCGTCGCGCTCACGCTCGTACCGGCGCTGCTCGGCTTCGCGGGCCGCCGCATCCAGTCCCGCAAGCAGCGCGAGGCGAGCCGGAGCGGCCCGGAGAAGGCCAACGGCGGCACCCGCTGGGCGCGGTTCGTGCTGCGCCGCCCGGTCGCCGTGCTGCTGACGGGCGTGGTCGGGCTCGGCCTGATCGCCCTGCCCGCGTCCTCGCTGGAACTGGGCCTGCCCGACGACGGCTCGCAGCCGACGAGCACCACCCAGCGCAAGGCGTACGACCTGCTCTCCGACGGCTTCGGCCCCGGCTTCAACGGCCCGCTGATGGTCGTCGTCGACGCCGCGAAGTCCGCCGACCCGAAGACCGCGACGCACCGCGTCGAGCAGCGCGTCAAGGGCCTCGGCAACGTCGCCGCCGTCACCCCCGCCGCCTTCAACAAGCAGGGCGACACCGCGCAGCTCACCGTCGTGCCGAAGTCGAAGCCGAGCAGCACCGACACCGAGGACCTGGTGCACGCCATCCGCGGCGAGTCGGCTGACCTCAAGTCCGACACCGGCGCGAAGATCCTGGTCACCGGCGCCACCGCGATGAACATCGACGTGTCGCAGAAGCTCAACGACGCGCTGCTGCCCTACCTCGCGCTCGTCGTCGGCCTCGCCTTCCTGCTGCTGATGGTCGTCTTCCGCTCGATCCTCGTGCCGCTCAAGGCGGCCCTCGGCTTCCTGCTGTCCGTCGTCGCCGCCCTCGGCGCGGTCGTCGCGGTCTTCCAGTGGGGCTGGCTGTCGGGGCTCTTCGGCGTCGAGGAGACCGGCCCGGTCATGAGCATGATGCCGATCTTCATGGTGGGCGTCGTCTTCGGCCTCGCCATGGACTACGAGGTCTTCCTCGTCACACGGATGCGCGAGGCGTACGTGCACGGGGAGCGGCCTGCGGACGCCGTGGTGACCGGCTTCCGGCACGGGGCGCGGGTCGTCACGGCCGCCGCCGTCATCATGATCAGCGTCTTCGCCGGGTTCATCAGCTCCACCGAAGCCATGATCAAGATGATCGGCTTCGGGCTGGCCATCGCCGTCTTCTTCGACGCGTTCGTGGTGCGCATGGCCATCGTCCCGGCCGTCCTCGCGCTGCTCGGCAAGGCCGCGTGGTGGCTGCCGCAGTGGCTCCAGCGGGTGCTGCCCAACGTCGACGTCGAGGGCGAGCAGCTCAAGAAGGAACTGGCGGCGGAGGACGGTACGGGCACGGGCTCCGGTCCGTGCCCCGACGCCGACCCCGATTCCGACGCGCGGCGGCAGCCCAGCCGCGTCTGATACGTCC
>NZ_JBHVHQ010000054.1:0-20091 GCF_042800135.1 Streptomyces sp. NPDC057654
GCCCCCGTGTGAGGGGGCCGTGCGGCTTTCGGTCCGGTCTCCTCAGCGCGCCCCGTGCAGCGGTGCGATCTCCTCCACGCGGCGGGCGAGTTCGACGTCGAGGCCGGTGACCTTGCCGCCCGCGCTGTGCGTGTTCACGGTGATGGAGATCTTGTTGTAGCCGAGCGTCAGATCGGAGTGGTGGCCCAGCTCCTCCTGGATCTGCGCGACGTGGATCACCATCGCCGCCGCCGGGAAGTGGCCGTCGAAGGTGTAGTCACGGCTGATGCTGTCGCCGTCGGTGGACCAGCCGGGGAGCTCCTGGAGGCGCTCCTCGACGTCTTTCTGTGAGAGCGGTTGCACTGCTGCCATGACGCTGCCCCTTCGTCTTCTTCATCACTGAATTCTTCATCACTGACGCTTCATCACTGACGCTTCATAGGTGAACGGTTTCTTCATGAGCGGCGGTGATTCCAGCCTGCCCCGTGGAGCGGTCTCTTTCGCGCCAATGTGCGGGTGTGTCGGCGGTTGCCTTCCGGGGTCGGCGCGCCGCTTCTATGCTCCTGCGCCGGACGTGATGGGTTACCGACGGTAGGGGATCAGGGGCATGGACGGTACCGGCAGCACCCGGAGAGGCTTCATCGGCGGGGCGGCGGCGGTGGCGGGCACGGCCGCACTGGCCGGACGGGCGACGGCGGCGCAGCCCCGCCGCGCCGCTTCGTCGACGGGGCGGCACGTCGCGGTCCTCGGCGGCGGCGTCGCCGGGCTCACCGCCGCGCACGAACTCGCCGAGCGCGGCTTCAAGGTGACGGTGTACGAGAAGAAGGCGCTGGGCGGCAAGGCGCGCAGCATGGACGTACCGGGCAGCGCGCGCGGCGGGCGCAAGCCGCTGCCGGGCGAGCACGGCTTCCGCTTCATCCCCGGCTGGTACCGGAACCTCCCGGACACGCTGCGCCGCATCCCCTTCGCGGGCAACGCGAACGGCTGCCACGACAACCTCGTCGCCTCCTCCGAGGTGATGCTGGCCCGGATCGGCCACGAGGACATCCGGCTGCCGTTCCAGATCGTCGGCAGCCCGCCGCCCGTGCTCACCCCGGACGCGGTGATCCGGGCGCTGACCGCGCTGTTCGAGACCTTCTCGAAGCTGCCCGCCCACGAGATCGCGTACTTCGCCAATCGCATCCTGGTCTTCTTCACCAGCTGCGACAAGCGGCGGCTGGACACCTGGGAGCGCACGCCGTGGTGGGAGTTCCTGAAGGCCGCGAAGATGTCGGAGAACTACCAGCAGCTGCTGGCGATCGGCATCACCCGCAATATCGTCGCGACGAAGGCGGAGGTCGCGAGCACCAAGACCGTCGCCAACTGCTTCGAGGCGTTCTTCTACAACCTGCTGGGCCGCGGCGCGGACGGGCAGCCGGACCGCGTGCTGAACGCGCCCACCAACGAGGCGTGGATCGACCCGTGGACGTCCTATCTGCGCTCCCTGGGCGTGGAGTTCCGCACCGGATGGGCCATACAGGACCTGACCCTGGCCGGAGGCCGGATAGCGGAGGCTGTGGCGGTGGACGCGCGCGGCGCGCGCCAGTCGGTCACCGCCGACCACTTCGTCTCCGCGATGCCGGTGGAGCACGCCCGTAAGACCTGGAACGCGCGGGTACGGGCGGCGGACCCGCAACTGGCGCGCTGCGACAAGCTGGAGACCGACTGGATGACGGGCATCCAGTTCTATCTGACCGAGCCGACGCCGATCCTGCACGGGCACATCAACCACATCGACTCGCCGTGGTCGATCACGGCGGTCGGGCAGGCGCAGTACTGGGCGGGGCGCGACTTCCCGCGCGACTACGGGGACGGCGTGGCCGCGGACTGCCTGTCGGTGGACGTCTCCGAGTGGGGCCGGCCCGGCATCCTCTACGGAAAGACGGCCAAGGAGTGCACCCGCGAGGAGGTCGCGCGGGAGGTGTGGGCGCAGATGAAGGCCGGGCTCAACGACACAGGCCGCACGGTGCTGCGCGACGGGGCGCTGCACTCCTGGTTCCTCGACCCGGCCGTGGTGATCGGCAACGGGCGCCCGACCAATGACGAGCAGCTGTTCATCCACCCGACCGGCACCTGGTACAACCGGCCCACCGCGCACACCGCGATCCCCAACCTCTTCCTCTCCGGCGACTATGTGGCGACCGACGTCGACCTCGCGACGATGGAGGGCGCGAACGCCTCCGCGCGGGCCGCCGTCAACGCCCTGCTGGACGCGACCGGTTCGGGGTCCGAGCGATGTGCGGTCACGCCGCTGTACCGCGCGCCCGAGCTCGCGCCGCTCAAGGCGGACGACGAGTTCCGCTACCGGCTCGGGCTGCGCAACGCCTTCGATCTGGGCTGACGGCCGAACAGCTGCCGCTCGGGGCGGGCCCGGCGGGGCTTGCAGGACGACGGGTCGCCGGACTTGTCCGCGAGGCTGTCGCCGGGCCCGTCCGAAGGCTCGCCGGGGGGCTTCCCCGCGGGCTCTTCGGGCGGCGGCCTCCCGGACGGCTTCTCCGCGGACTTCACGAAGGACTTCACACAGGCCGAGGTGTACGCCTCGGCCACCTCCAGCAAGAAGTCGATCTCCGCGGCCAGTTCGCCGCGGTCCACCTCGATGTCGGCGCTCTCCTGCCCGCCCCCTTCCCGGAGGTTGGCCCGCTTGGCCGCGCACGCCTCGCGGATGACGCAGGCGAGCACGGCGGGCCGGGCCGCGCGGGCCGGGAGCCCCGCGGCGGCGACGTGGTCGCGGGCGCGCCGCAGGGCGGCCGGGTGCGCGTAGTCCTGGAGCACGAGGATCGCGTCGCGCGTCTCGATCACCTTGCGGTACACGAGGTAGCGCCAGTGGGAGGGCGCGCACAGCAGCTCGGTGCCGCGCCACCGGTACCGCTTCAGGGCGACGTGCGGCACGGCCGCCACCAGGGACCGCCACAGCGGCCACAGCCGCCAGATCGCGCGGGCGTCCGACGCCGCGCGGCCGACGGCGGCGAGGTCCCGTACGAGCAGGGCGGCGGCGCGCAGCACGGCGTGCAGCCCCAGCGCGATGCGCAGATACAGCACGACGTCCCCGAGCGGCGTGATCAGCCCGACGAGCCGGCCGGCCCAGAAGACGCCCGCGCACACCGCGCCCCAGCCGAACAGGGCGAGGCTCACGCGCAGGCTGCGGTCCATGCTCCGGCAGGCGTAGCGGCGGCACATCACGGCGCAGGCGGAGTCGGCGATCAGGTGCGTCGAGCCGAGGAGCACCCAGTAGCCGGCGGTGCGCGGGGCCCCGGTGATGCCGGGGACGGCTTCCGCGCAGGGCGGTTTCACGCCGTACGCGATGAGCACCAGGCCGGCCAGGACGAACGGCACGGCGAACAGGACGGCTCTCTTGAATCTCCGGTTGCCGCCGGACGCGGCGACGAAGTACAGCACGCCGCAGGCGGAGAGCACCCCGATCATGTTCCTGGCCAGGGCCACCGAGCACAGTGTGGCGGGCCCGTCGCTCAGCAGGCGGGCGATGGGCGGCTGGTCCATGGCCATGGCGACGGCGGTGAGCGCCATCGTGCCCCAGAGCAGCCGTTCCTGGGGGCGCCGCAGGACCGACGGCAGCCGCCACAGGACGGCGGCGAGCAGCACCACGGTCGAGACGGCCTCGAACCCGGCGACGCACGTGGCCAGCCCCGGCCGCATATCAGCCGCGTACGCCCATGGCGGCCTGGAGGTTGCCCAGCACCCCGTCGAGCCGTCGGCCGGCGGCTTCCGCCCTGGTCCGTATCAGTCCGGCGAGCGTTTCGGCCTCTTTCTCCTGGGGCGTGGTGTAGTTGGTGCGCCGCAGGAGCCGGCGGATGAGCCGGGGGTCGAGGTCGGGCAGGAGAGCGGCGGCTCCGTCGCCGTCCGGGCCGAGCGCGTAGTGGTCCAGCAGGACGTGGCCGAGCTCGTGCAGGACGATGTGCTCCTGGTGCAGCCGCCCGGTCCGCTGCTCGAAGAAGATGTGGTCCGCCCCCTCGGTCGCCAGCCACATCCCGCAGGCTCCCGACGCGGCCGCCTGCGCGGGCAGCGGGTGCAGATGGATGGGGCGCCGTCGCTGT
Source organism: Streptomyces sp. NPDC057654 (assembly GCF_042800135.1). Lineage (NCBI taxonomy): Bacteria > Bacillati > Actinomycetota > Actinomycetes > Kitasatosporales > Streptomycetaceae > Streptomyces > Streptomyces sp. NPDC057654. Next base: position 4,071 of record NZ_JBHVHQ010000054.1, read on the forward strand.
TCGGCCAGTTGGTCACAGAGCGCCGTCACGGAGAACGGCCGTGGCGGGTCGAGCCGGGCCAGCGCGGAGTTGCAGCGGCGACGTAGCCGGATGTCGCGAGGGTGCATGCGGTGCTCCTACGACCATGTTCGAGGCGCGTGGATGGCGCCTGTCGGCGGAAGGCCCCCGGGGGTCTGTCAGAGGCTCGGACGGGTTCGGTCGCCACGGCGAACCTCGTGCGGCCGGCGGCGGGCGGCCCCGGTCAGCGCTCTGTGGTGGTGGGATGGTCGGGGTCCTCATCGGTCGACAGGTTCTGGAATTTGCGCGCCTCGTTCACCATCGTCAGCAGCGCGTCGAGGCTGGCGGGCGAGAGCCCGTCGGCGCGGAGCGCGAGGTTGCGCACGCGGGTGTCGCGCAGGGCGGCGGCCAGGGCCAGCTGGGCGTTGACGCGCTCGGCGACGTCGTCGTCCAGGAAGTAGCCGGGGGGTACGCCGAAGAATTCGGCGAGCACGTCGAGCTGTTCGAGGGTGACGTTGCGTTTGCGACCGGTGGCGAGCTCCCACAGGTAGGTGCCCGAGATCGCGCCGCCGGTCTGCTCGCTGATCTCCTTGGCGAGCCGGGCGTAGCCGGGCCGTTTGCGCTCCTCGGGGTAGAGCGCGGCGATCAGCTCGTTCAGCCGCTGGTCGAGCTTGCGCAGGATCGGCCTGCCGGAGTGGCCCGATGCCGCCGACTCGCCTCTGCTCATCTTCTCGCCCCCGGTCCTCCCCGTTCGCGACGCCGCCAGGAGGCGGTGCCATAAGACAGTCAACCCTCATCCGTCACAGCTGACAACAGGGCCTACCTGTCGTCACGTTGATGTCATTTCAGCCAACCGGGAGCGCTCCATCCGGTATGTTTCGGGCCTTTCCCTTGCCTCGCGGGCACGCTCACCACTACCGCTCCGTCACATGCGCCACAACTACAGCGGACGGCATACGGTGGCAATAAGCCATCACCGTTCACCATGGTTGACAGGGGCATCAGCAGCGGGCGTACGCTCGCACTGCGGATCACCCGCTCCTACGGATGCCAGTACGTCCCGCAGACGCACTTCCCAGTCCGGCCCGCGCGCCGCGCCCCCTCCCCGTCGCCGCGGCGCTCCCCCGTGAACCAGCACGTCAGGCACGTCTCGTTCCCGATTGCTCCCGCACATCCCCGCTCGTTCACGGCCCCTTCCCCCAGGGCCGTAGTCCCGCACCCGCTGGCTGACCGAGACCTCATCGGAGGGTCACGATGTCCGACGCTCTCCCCTGGCCGCAGTGGCCGACGCACTCCCCGCAGACCGAGCAGAACCTGCTCGCCGCGCTCAGGTCGGGCCGCTGGGCGGTGAGCGGCGCGTACACGGGCGAGGAATCGTACGAGCAGGCCTTCGCCGCCGCGTTCGCCGACTTCATGAAGGTGCCGTACGCGGTGCCCACCTGCAACGGCTCGGCGGCGCTGACCATCGCGCTGGAATCGCTCGGCGTCGGGGCCGGCGACGAGGTGCTCGTACCGGGTCTGACCTGGGTGGCCTGCGCGTCCTCCGTGCTGCGCGTCGGCGCGGTGCCGGTCTTCGTCGACATCGAGCCGGACACCCTGTGCATGTCGGTGGAGGCCGCGGCGGCGGCCGTCACCCCGCGCACCAGGGCGATCATGGCGGTCCATCTGTACGGCTCCGCGGTGGACCTCGACGCGATGACCGCCCTGGCCCGGCGGCACGGCATCGCCCTCCTGGAGGACTGCTCGCATGTGCACGGCGCGATGTGGGGAGAGCGCCGGCTCGGCGCGATCGGCGACGCCGCCGCCTTCAGCCTCCAGCAGACCAAGCTGCTGACCTGCGGCGAGGGCGGAGTCGCCGTCACCTCGGACCCGGAGATCCACGACCGGCTGTTCCGCAAGCGGGCGGACGGCCGGGGCCACCGGGCCGCGCCCGTAGGCGAGTTGGAGCTGGCGGAGCTGCCCGGCGTGCAGGGCTACAACTACTGCATGAGCGAGTTCAACGCCGCGGTGGCGTTGGAGGGGCTGGCCCGGCTGGACGAGGAGAACCACCGCCGGCGGATCTCGATGCGGCGGCTGGAGGAGCTGCTCGGCGGCTTCGACGGGGCCCGCCCGCTGGAGCGGCCGGCCGCGCTCACCGCGGACGCCGCGTACCAGTTCTGCGTCCGGCTCGACCCGGCGGTCTTCGGCCCCGGCGCGAAGGACGCGGTGGCCGCCTCGCTGTCCCAGTCGCTCGGCCTGCACGTCGAGCCCATCGACTCCGCGCTCCATCGCAACGTCCTCTATCAGCCGCTGCATTCGTGCTGGGCCAAGGGGCCGGGCGGCGTACGGCCGCTGGACCCCGCACGGTTCGAGCTGCCCGCGGCCGAGTTCGCCGGGGAGAACGCGGTGGTCCTGCCGCACCGGCTCTTCCTCGCGCCGCCGGAGCGCATGGAGCTCGTCGTCACCGCGCTGGAGAAGGCCCGCGCCCAGCTGCCCCTGGCCTGAGACCACGGGCCGACGGGCCGAGGCCGTCGGCCCAACTCCCGTAAGGCATCGCACTGTTGACCTGAATCCGCACGCCCCATGCCCTGAAGCCGTCGCCCCGATCCCCCCGTCGCCGAGCGAGAGGCCCTCGATGAGCGCTCGTACCGAGACCGGCTCCACCGTACGCACGGTGGCCGCCACCGCCGCCGGAACCCTGACCCAGGGGGACGCGACCGCCTTCCTCCGGTCGCTGCCCGCCGCGAGCGTGCGGCTGGTGGTGACGTCGCCCTGGTTCACCGGCCCTTACGAGCCGTCGTCCGACGACCCGACCAGCCCCGCGTTCGGCGACTGGCTGGACGGCTACATGGACGAGTTCGCGCGGGTGCTGCGGCCGGACGGCAGCGTGGTCATCGAGACCGGGTGCAGCTGGGCGCGGGACCGCCCGGTGCGCACGGTGGCGAACTTCGCCGCGATCAGCCGGCTGCTCGCACGCGGCGACTGGCACCTTCTCCAGGAGTTCTACTGGTACAACCCCGAACTCCTCGACGAGCGCGAGGAGTGGGTCACCCAGGGGCGGATCCGGCTGCACGACTGCGTCACCACATGGTTCTGGCTGTCGCGGACCCCCGATGTGCCGGTGGACACCCGGCGGGTGCGCGGCTTCCAGAGCTATCTGACGCAGCCGTTCGGCAACTTCCTCGCCATGGGGGACTCCGCCGCCGACTACCCGTATCTCGACGGGGTGTCCGAGCGGCTGAGCCGGGCCGACGCGGACCGCTTCCCGGTCGCGGCCCCGCTGTACTTCATCCGGCTGCTCACGGAGGAGGGCGAGCACGTCGTCGACCCGTTCTGCGGGATCGGCTCGACGGCGCTGGCCGCCGAGTCGGCCGGGCGCGAGTGGTCGTGCAACGACTTCTCCGCCGAGGCGATCGGCATCGCGAAGCAGCGCATCGACTCTCTCCGAAAGTGATGACGATGGATCTTCAGGCCCCTTACCCGGCTGCCGCTTCCCCCGCAGACACCGAACCCGCGGCCCCTGAACCCGCGGCCCCTGAACCCGCGGCCCCCGAACGCGCGGATATCGAGCTCGCGGACACCGAACCCGAGGTGGACCGGCGGCGATTGCGCGAGCGCCACTTCGACGTGGCGGACAAGCGGGTGCGCGTCCTGCTCGGCGAGGACGTGCAGGACGAGATGGTCGCCACGCTCGGCGGAATGCAGGCCGACCGCTTCATCGTGGTCACCGACGACAATGTGGCCGACGTCGCCGCCGGGAAGCTCGCCGGCGCCCTCGACGCCGTCGCCCCCACGCTGCTGCTCTCCCACCCGCCGGGCGAGGAGCACAAGAACCTGGCGACGCTGTCCCGCTTCATCGACCTGGCGCTCGACTTCGGGGCCACCCGCCGGACCGTCGTGGTGGCGGCCGGCGGCGGCATCCCCGGCAATATCGCGGGGCTCCTCGCCGGGCTGCTCTTCCGCGGGGTGCGGCTGGTGCACGTGCCGACGACGGTGATCGCCGCCTGCGACTCGGTCATCTCCGTCAAGCAGGCCGTCAACACCTCGCACGCCAAGAACATGGTCGGCCTCTACCACCCGCCCGAACTGATCCTCGTGGACCTCGCGGTGGTGGCCCTGGGCTCACCGCGCGACCTGCGCTCCGGCACCTGCGAGACCGTCAAGAACGCCCTGGCGATCGAGCCCTCGCAGATCCCGCGGCTGCGCCGATTGCTGCGCCGCCGCGCGGACTACACCCCCGCCGACCTCGGCGAGATATTCGACCTGAGCCTCGCCGTCAAGAGCCGGCTGCTGCTGGAGGACCCGTACGAGAAATACTCCGGCCTGCTCCTGGAGTACGGGCACACCATCGGCCACGCCCTGGAGCTGGCGAGCACGGCGCACGGCCCCAAGGAGGCAGCGCTCAAGCACGGCGAGGCCGTCGCGCTGGGCATGATCGCGGCGGCCGACGTGGCGCGGCGGATGGGGCTGCTCGACGAGGCGGCCGTGGCCGTCCACGAGGAGCTGATCGACCGGGTGGGCGTCTGCCGGTGCCTGACGGCGGGCATCGCGCCGAAGACGGTGCTGCACCACATCGCGTACGACAACAAGCGCGGCTACCGCTCATGCGACGGCGACGACGTCGCGATGGTGCTGCTGGGCGGGCTCGGCAAGCCGCTGGGCGCGGACGAGCACTACCTCACGCCCGTACCGCACCGCCATGTCGCCGCCGCCGTCCACGACCTGCTGCGCCGGGGCGGGGAGTGCGGCGGGGCCGGGCGGGGAGCCGAGGGGCACACCGCCTCATGACCGATATCCGCTGGCCGCTGCCCACGGCCCTCACCCCTCCCCCGCCGGCCCCCGATGCCGTCGAGGCTGTTCCCGCTTCGCAGGCGACGGAGCCCGCCATCGTCACGGCCCGCTCCCCGCTGCGCGTCTCGCTGGCAGGCGGCGGCACCGACCTGCCCAGCTACTCCTCCCGCCACGGCGGGCTGGTGCTCAGCTGCGCCATCGACCGGTACGTCGGCGTGAGCGTCTTCCCGCGCGCGTTCGACGGCCGGGTACGGGCCGCGACCGACAGCTACGACCTGTGCGACCGCAGCCACCAGCACCCCAACCCGATGACGCGGGCCTGCCTGCTCCGCGCCGGGCTGCGCAGCGGCTACCAGATCGCTTCCTTCAGCGACGTGCCCAGCGGCAGCGGGCTCGGCGGGTCGGCGGCGTTCGCCGTGTCGCTGCTGCACGCGGCGGCCTCTCCCGGCGCCATGTCGCGGCAGGCGCTCGCCGAGGCCGCGAGCGCGGTGGAGATCGACGACCTCGGGCGCGCGGTCGGCAAGCAGGACCACTACATGGCCGCGTACGGCGGGATCCGGCTGCTGCGGTTCCACCCGTCGGGGCGGGTGGCCCCCGACCGGCTCGACCTGCCGGCCGCCGCCCGGACCGCGCTGGACGAGCATCTGCTGCTCTTCCACTCCGGCATCAGCCGGGACGCGGGCGACATCCTCGCCGAGCAGAACCAGCGCACGCTCAGCGGCCACGACGAATCCCTGCGGCGGCTGCACGCCATCCGCTCCATCACCCACGGCATGACCGAGGCGCTGGTCAAGGGCGATATGGACGCGGTGGCCGGGCTGGTCAACGAGCACTGGTCGCTGAAGGCGCGGCTCGGCTCGCGGATCAGCAGCCCGCACCTCCAGTCCCTGCACGACCGGGCGCTGGAGGCCGGGGCGCGGGGCGCGAAGCTCCTCGGGTCGGGCGGCGGCGGCTTCCTGCTGCTGGTCTGCCCGCCGGGCAGCCACGGCGACGTGCGCCGGTCGCTGGGCGAGGCCGGGCTGCGGGAGCTGCCGTTCCGGCTGACCGACGAGGGTTCCCGGACCGTCCGGCTGCCGCTGTGAACGCCGCCGGAGCACCCGAGCGGCCGGTGGCGGCGCCGGTCACCGTCGTGACGATCACCCGCACCCGGCCCGAGCTGCTGGCGCGGGCGGTGCGCAGCGCCCAGCGGCAGCGCCCGCCGGGCGGCTTCGAGCATCTGATCGTCATCGACGACTGCCTCGACACCTACCGTTCGCTGCGCGACCTGCCCGAGCCGCCGGCCAATGTGCGCTGGCTGCTCGCGGGCCGCGGCCCCCGTGACGTGTCCGGCCCCGGCCGTTCCTCGCGGCTGCGCAATATGGCCGTACGGATCGTCCGCAGCCCCTGGGTCGCGTTCCTCGACGACGACAACGAATGGGAGTCCGGCCATCTGGAGTCGCTGCTGGAGTGCGCCGCGCGTACGGGCCATCGGGCCGTCCACTCCCAGCTGCGGATGGTCAAGGCCGACGGCTCCCCGTACCTGGAGACGCGTTCGCCGTGGTCCGAGGACGAGGCGGAGGGGCGCGCGGAGTACGAGCGGCTGCGGGCGAAAGGGGTGGTGGAGCCGGGCTCCTGCGTGCGGCGCGACCGGCTCGATCCGCTCGGCGTCCCGGACCCCGTGATCGAGGTGGACACCGGGGAGTGGATGCTGGCGCGCGAGCTGCTGCTGGAGGTCCCCTTCCGCGACGACTTCGACGCGCGGGACGAGGCCGACCGGATCGGCGAGGACGACAAGCTCGCGATGGACCTGCGGGCGCGCCGCGAACCCGTCTCGTGCACGGGGCTGCCGACGCTGCGCTACTACCTCGGCGGCTACTCCAACAACTTCTCCTTCTCCTTCGACTCGACGTTCTCCTGGCGAGAATGAGGAACTGATGACCTATCACATCGCGGACGGGAAGGTCGTAAGTCCGGAGGGCTGCGAGCTGAACGTCGCGCACCACTGCAATCTCGGCTGCGCCTCGTGCAGCCATCTCTCACCGGTCTTCCGCCGGTCCTTCATCGACCCCGACACCGCGGCCCGCGATCTCCACCTGCTGGCGAAGTCGTTCGCGGCCAAGTTCGTCAAGGTGCTCGGCGGCGAACCGCTGCTGCACCCCCAACTGATCCCCATCCTCCACCAGGTGCGCGCCTCGGGCCTCGCGCCGCACATCACGGTGTGCACCAACGGCATCCTCCTGCCGCGGATGCGCGAGGACTTCTACGCCGCGGTCGACGAGATCGAGATCTCCGTCTACCCGGACCGGGAGCTCGACGAGGAGAAGATGGCCCGCGTACGGGCGTACGCCGACGAGCACGGCGTGTTGCTGAACATCTCGCACTACTCGCACTTCCGCTACTCGTACGCGGAGCACGGCACCGACGACGAGGCGCTGGTCAAACGGATCTTCGCCACCTGCCAGATCGCGCACGTCTGGCGCTGCCACACGCTGTACGAGGGGCATTTCTTCAAGTGCCCGCAGTCCGTGTTCCTGCCCCAGGTCCTCGAAGGCGCCAAGCCGCTGTGGGAGGACGGCCTGCGGGTCACCGACGAACCGGACTTCCCCGCGCGGCTGCTGGCCTACCTCCAGGGCAGCGAGCCGCTGGCCGCCTGCCGCAACTGCATGGGCAGCGTCGGCCGCCGCATGCCGCACCAGCAGCGCACCCGGCGCGACTTCCGCGACCTTCAGAAGCACAGCACCGAGGAACTGACCGACCACCGTTTCCTGACCCTGCTGGAAGAGCGGCCGGACGCCGACGACGGCTGTGCCGTCGAGAGCGCCGACAGCTGGCAGGAACGGCTCCGCGAACGCGCGGCAGCCGGTGTGTCCGCCCCCGCCCCGCACTCCCCCCGCGCCCGGAAGAGGTCCTGATGCGTTGCCTGGTAACCGGCGGTTCCGGCTTCATCGGCCGGCATGTCGCCCGCCGCTGCGAGTCGGCCGGCGATGAAGTGATGGTCCTCGACAGCCGGTGGACCCCCGACGATCCGTTCCCCGGCCGGGCGCTCGACATCACGGCCAAGGACGAGCTCGTGGAGCTGTTCACGTCCTGGCGGCCGGACGCCGTGATGCACCTCGCCGGGGTCGCCGACGCCCGCGCCGTGCTGGCCGACCCGGTCACCGCGATGGACGCCAATGTCACCGGGACCGCGGCGGTCCTCGCCGCCTCGGCGGCGTCCGGCGTGTCCCGCGTCGTCATCGCGGGCAGTTGCTGGGTGTACAACGCGATGCGGACCGAGGCCATCGACGAGGACGAGCCGTTCCTGCCGACCGGCGCCGGCCACTTCTACACCACCTCGATGATCACCAAGGAGCTGCTGGCCCGCGACTTCGCCCAGCTGCACGGCCTGGAATCCACGGTGCTGCGCTACAGCCCGATCTACGGGCCGGGCATGTGGCCCGGCCTCGTCGTCTCGGCGTTCCTGCGGGCGGCGGCCGAGGGCGGGCCGCTCACCGTCTTCGGCGACGGCTCCGAGCGCCGCGCCTTCCTGCACGCCCACGACCTCGCCGACGCGTTCCACCGCGCGACCGCTCCGGTGGCGGCGAACCAGGTCTACAACCTGGAGGGGCCGGAGATCATCACCACCCTGGAGCTGGCGCAAAAGGTCTCCGACCTGTTCGGCGGCGTGCCCATCGTCCACCGCGACGAGCCGACCCGGCGCGGCGAACTCGTCTACGCGCAGCGGTTCGTCTCCACCGAGAAGGCCCGGCGCCAGCTGGGCTGGTCCCCGCGCATCGGCATCGACGAGGGGCTGGCGCTCCAGCTCGCCGCGACCGGCCGCACCGCCCCGGACGCGGAGGCGGCGAGCCGATGACCGATCACCAGGTGGTCCCCGTACGGCCGGACTTCTCCGAAGAGGACATCGAGACCATCCTCGGCTCCATCCGCACCGCGCTGGTCAGCGGGCAACTGGCGCAGGGCGAGGAAGTGGCGGCGTTCGAGCGGGAGATGGCCGCGTACACCGGGGCCCGGCACGCCGTGGCCCTCGCGTCCGGCACCGCGGCGCTCGTCTGTGGGCTGCGGGCGCTGGCCGAACGCGGAACCGGCGAAGTGCTGGTGCCCGCCAACTCCTTCTACTCGACGGCCGCGGCCCCGCTGCTCGCCGGGTTGCGTACCCGCCTCGTCGATGTGGAGGCGGAGACCTTCGCGCCGTCCGTCGAGACTCTGGAGCGGTCGGTCACCAAGGACACCGTCGGCGTCCTCGTCGTGCACATGGGCGGCCTCATCACCCCCGCGCTCCAGGCGATCGCCGACTGGTGCGCGGCGCGCGGGCTGTGGCTGTTCGAGGACTGCGCGCACGCGCACGGCAGCCGCCTCGACGGGCGGCACGCCGGGAACTTCGGGGTGGCCGGCGCGTTCTCCTTCTTCGCCACCAAGGTGATCACCTGCGCCGAGGGCGGCATGCTGACCACCGACGACGACGAGCTGGCCGCGTCCATCGGGTTCTACCGCAACCTCGGCAAGACCGAGGCGTGGCGCAGCTACCACACCGTGCTCGGCGAGAACGCCCGGATGAGCGAGCTGCACGCCGCCGTCGGGCGGGCCCAGCTGCGCCGCCTGGACGAGTTCCTCGCCGTGCGGCAGCGGCTGGCCGACCGCTACACCGCGGGCCTGGCGGAGCTGCCCGGCCTCACGCCCGTACTCCCGTCGCACGCTCCGGCGAGCTGGTACAAGTACGCGGTGCTGCTGGAGCCCGCCACGGACCGGGCCGCGCTGAAGGCCGCGCTCAAGGAGGCCGGGGTGCACCTGGGCGGCGAGATCTACGAGATGCCGCTGGACGCCCAGCCGGTCTTCGATGGCCGGATACCGCGCGAGGAGCGGCACCCGGTGTCGGAGGACGTGTGCGCCCGGCACATCTGCCTCCCCCTGCACACCCGCATGGCCGAGGACGACGTCGACTTCGTCCTGACCGCCCTGGAGAAAGCCCTCACCTGACCGCCGCGGCCCCGCCCGCCCCGGCATCGCGAAAGGACAGCCGTGCCCGCACTATCGCAGGAAGAGCTGTATCTGTTCGACACCACGGGTTTCGTCGTGGTCCGGGGCGCGTTCAGCCCCGCAGAGGTGGAGACGTACAAGGCGGAGCTGGGCCGGCTGGACACCGTGGACCCCGGATTCGCGAACACGGTCCGCTACAAGGACCTGCCGTCCGCGAGCCCCGTATTCGATCAACTCGCCCTGGACGCCCGGCTGGTGGGCCCCGTACGCGACGTCGTCAACCAGCCGCTGCGCATCCTGGAGGGGTACGGGCTGCGGCGGGGCAAGGACAGCGTGCTGTATCTGCACGGCGGCAACTCCGAACTCCTCGACCTCGGCGGCGGTTCCGTGGGCCGGGACATGTCCATCACGCACACGTACCACGACGGCAAGCTGTACTGCCCGTACGTCAAGACCTTGGTGTACCTGAGCGACATCCAGTCCCAGGAGGACGGCTCGTTCTGCTACGTACAGGGGTCGCACAAGGCCAACTTCCCGCTGCTGCGCTCCCGCGCCGAGCGGGGGGTGCGCGCCTCGATGATCGATACGGGGTTCCCCACCCTGACCGATGTCTTCGTCCGCGCCGGAGACATGCTGCTGCTCAACGAGGCCCTGATGCACGGCACCCGGCGGAAGCTGACGGACGGCGACCGGCTGCTGCTGGCGTTCGGATACGGTCCGACGTTCCTCACCGACTGGCGCGAACTCGACGGGGAGACCGGCGATCTGCGCGGCGCGGGCTACGTCGACCACGACGTCGAAGAGGACTTCGTGCACTGAGTGCCGGTGCCGCCTTCGGCGCGGCGCACCGGATTCCCCGACAGGATTGCAGGGACGCAGACATGACACAGAACGCATTCGCCGCCCCGGTCCGCCCGGACCTGGGCCCGTGGGACGAATATCTGGCCACGGCGGGCCCGCTGCTCGGCTCGATGGGCGAGCAGGTCGGCCGGCTCATCGGCGAGCTCGACGCGGTGCGCCGCGACGGGTCCACCGTCTTCCTCGCGGGCAACGGCGGCAGCGCCTCGGCCGCCTCGCATCTCGCGCAGGACCTCCTCAAGGGCGCGTACACGGGGGACGGTCCGCCGCTGCGGGCCATCGCCCTGACCGACAACCTCTCGATGCTGACGGCCTACGCCAACGACTGCGGCTACGACCGGGTGTTCGTGGAGCCGCTGCGGCTGCTGGCGGAGCCGGGCGACCGGCTGCTGGTGATCAGCTGCTCGGGCACCAGCCCCAATGTGGTGGCCGCCGCCCGGCACGCCAAGGAGGCCGGGGTGCGCGTCATCGCGGTGACGGCGGGCGCCGGCGGCACGCTGCGGGACCTGGCGGATCTGGAGGTGAACGCCCCGACCAAGGACGTGGGGCTGGCCGAGGCGATGCACAGCATGATCTTCCATTACGTGACGCAGTCGCTCCGCGACGTTCCCGGCCCCCGCTGAGCAGCCCACTTACCCCTTATCAGAAAGGCCACGGCATGCGAGCAGCAGTCCTGAACGGCCCCCGTGACATCAGCGTCCGCGAGGTGCCCGACCCCGAGGTCCCCGAGGGCTGGGCGCTGGTGAAGGTCGCGTACAACTCCATCTGCGGCAGCGACGTGTCGCTGTACAACAACGCGTGGCACGGCACCGCGTTCCCGGCGGTGCCGGGCCATGAGTGGAGCGGCACCGTCGTGGAGAGCCGCGGCGGCGGCTTCGCGGCGGGCGATCCGGTGGTCGCCGACCTCGCGCTGGGCTGCGGCCGCTGCCGCTGGTGCCGGCGGTCCCAGCTGGTGATGTGCCCGGAGCTGCGGGAGTTCGGCTTCACCGATCCGGGCGCCTGCGCCGAGTACATCGCGGTGCCGGCGGCGAACCTGGTGCGCCTTACGCCCGGCACCGACCTGCTGACCGCCACCCAGGCGGAGCCGCTGGCCGTGGCGCTGCACGCGCTGCACCGGGTGCGGCTGGAGCCGGGCGAGAGCGTCGCCGTGCTGGGCTGCGGCGGCATCGGTCTCAACGTGCTCCAGGCCGTACGGGCGGTGGGCGCGCGGGTCGTCCTGGCCGTGGACCCCATCGCCAAGCGGGCCCGCGCGGCGGGAGCGCTCGGCGCCGAGACGACGCTCAGCGACCCCGCGGACGTCGCCGCGTGGATCGCCGACGCGGGCCCGGCCGGGCTGCCCGACGTGGTGCTGGAGGCGAGCGGCGAACCGCCGGCCGTCCGGACGGCCACCGACCTCGTGGTGCCGGGCGGCCGGATCGGGCTCATCGGCTACCGGATGGGCCGGAGCGTGGAGCTGGAGTCCGCGCGGTGGCCGCTGAAGCTGATGGAGATGATCGGCACGATGGGGCCGGGCCGCTATATGCCCGCGGCGGCGGGGCTGGTGAGCCGGGGCGCGATACGCACCGACGAGGTCATCACCCATGTCGTGGACCTCTCCGACGCGGACAAGGCGTTCCATTTGGCGGATGAGCCGGGGGACGAGGTCATCCGCGTCGCGATCCGCGCGGACGCGTAGCGCCATGTCCGGCGGGGTCCGGTGCGTATGGCCGCGCGGCGGCCGGGGCGCCGGGGGCGCCTCCGAGCGGTAGCCGGGGGAAGAGCGTGCCGGGCGGCGCGGCGGGGCGAAGCTCGTCGGCCGCGGCACCAGTTGGGGAAAGGGGCCCGTTCCGTGGCCGAGTTGAGGAGGGATCCGCTGACGGGCGCGCGCGTCATGGTGCGGGGCAGCCGCCAGGGCCGGCCCCGCACCCGCGGCGTGGACTGCCCGTTCTGCCCCGGCGGCCTGGAGGCGCCGGAGCCCTACCGGGTGCGGCGGTTCCCCAACCGCTGGCCCGCGCTGGAGGCGGGCCGGTGCGAGGTCCTGCTGTACTCCCCCGACCACGCCGCCTCGTGGGCGACGATGGGCGAGGAACAGGCCCTGGGCGCGGTCGAGTTGTGGGGTGAGTGCACCCGCTCGCTGAGCGCGCTGCCGGACGTCGGCTATGTCCTGCTCTTCGAGAACCGGGGCGCGGAGGCGGGTGCGACCGTCGACCATCCGCACGGCCAGGCGTTCGGCCTGGAGCAGGTGCCGCCGACGGCCGCCGCGCAGCTGGGCGGCGGCGCGGGGGCGGGTGACTGCTCGCTGTGCGCCGGGCCGGCGAAGGAGCTGCTGGTCGCGGAGGAGGACGAGTGGTGGGCGTGGGTGCCGCACGCCCCGATCTACCCGTACACGGTCCGGATCGCGCCGCGCACCCACGTCCCCGGCCTGCCGGCCTGCGCCGCGAGCGACCGCCGTTCCCTGGCACGTCTGTTGTCCGACGTCGTCGGCCGCTTCGAGCGCTTCTTCGACGGCCCGGCCCCGTACTTCCTGTGGGTGCACCAGCACCCGGCGGACGGCGGCGACTGGCCGCGCGCCCATCTGTACGTGGAGATCGTCTCGGTGTGGCGCTCCCCCGGCGTCCCCCGCTACATCGCCGCCGGAGAGCTGGGCAGCGGCATCTTCTTCACGCCGCTGGAGCCCGAGGTCGCCGCCGAGCGGCTGCGGGAGGCGTGAGACTCCGGTGACGTCTTACGGCACGGACCGGGGAGCGCCGACGGCCCGGTACTGGACGAGCTGTACACCGCCGGCTCCGACCGGCACGGGCCGGACCATGGCCTGGGCGGCCACAGCCTCGTACGGCAGAAGCCCGGGTACGGTGCCGCTACCCGGCACGGGCCGGACGGCCACGGCCCCGTACAGCACAGGCCATACGCCGGCCGCCGCTCGCGGCACACGACGGAGCGCGGTGGCCGCGCACCGCACCGGCCGGATGACGGCATCGTCACGCGCCGCGAGCCGGAGCGCACCGCCACCGCCCGGCGCCGCCCCGGCGCCTGCGGCCGCACGCGGCGCGAGCCGCACACCGCCGGCCTCGTACGGCGAGTTCCCGAGGCCGGCGGTCCCGAACGGCGACAGCCGATTGGCGGATGGGTCAGCCCGCCAGTTCCTTGAGCTGGTCGACCAGGATCGCGATCGGGTCGCGCGGCATCTGGCGGCGGACTGCCTCGGCGGCGCGCCGGCCGATGGCGGGCCATTCGGAGCGGCGCTGCCAGGCGCGCTCCAGGGCCTCGTCAAGGCAGGCGGCCACGGGGCCGGCGGCGACGAAGCCGGTGTCGTCGTCGGTGAGGAGTTCGGCGTTGCCCGCGACGTCGCTGACGATGACCGGGCGGCCGCAGAGCATCGCTTCGATGATCACGGTCGGCAGGCCCTCGGCGCGCGAGCACAGGACGAGCCCGTGGTGGCTGCGCCAGACCTCCTCGATGTCCTTGGTGTATCCGGCGAACTCCACGTTGTCGAGGTCGAGCCGGGAGGCCAGGGCGCGCAGCACGCCCTCGTACTCGCCGGAGCCGAAGACGGAGACGGTCAGCGGCCGGTCGCGCCACTTGGGGCGCGCCAGGACGTCGAAGAGGACGTCGTGGCCCTTGCTGTTGGGGTCCAGGCGGGCCAGGCAGGCCAGCCGGACCGGGGTGTCCTCGGCCGGCCACGGCGGCGCGGCGTCGTAGTCGACCTTGAAGTGGCAGCGCACCACGCGGCCGTTGGGTATCCGGGCCCCTACCTGGCGCTCCGTCAGGTCCCGGTTGCTCTCGGAGACGAAGTACGACGCGAGGGCGGAGTTGTAGGCACTGGCCAGGCGCTCCGCGACATCGTCCGTCAGCCATTCGTATTCGGACGCGGAGTTGGAATAGGCGACGTAGGGGTAGCCGCGCCGGCGGCACTCCTCCAGCCAGCCCAGTCCCTCGTAGTTGTCGCCCTGGGAGACGATGACGAAGTCGGGCCGCACGGCCTCCAGGGTGCTCAGGCGCCGCTCGGAGTACGGCAGTTCATAGCAGGGGCGCAGATCGTACGGCGGGTGGTCCCACCTGCGGTGCACCACGCAGCCGGCCTTCTCCAGGTCGGCGAGTTCGCCGGGGGTCTCGTCCCAGCCCTTGACGCTCGCGTGGATCTCGGCGCCGTCGCGCAGCCAGTGGGCGGCGGCCAGCGACCAGTTGGTCTCGCTGGGGCCCCAGGGCGCCGACTCGTTGGCCGACACGAAGAGAATCCGGGGCCGTGTCCGCTGGGTCTCGCTCATGTGCGTACCACCTCCGAAATGTGCGGCACACATGCCGCAGCAATTTCCGCGCGCCCCGTCGAATTACGTCGGGCGGCAGCGGGATACGACAGGACGATATCAGCGCGGACAATCTTGGGGAAGTGCGCGTCGGGAAAATGTCGAGGCCCATGAGGTAATCGGCGGAATTCTGTCTCCGCCACCCCTGATATTCATTCGGATAACCGGCCGATGACGTCCGGCCGGCATTTTGCTTGCGGAATTCCGTACGGCATGACGACTGCGCGTGGAAAGGCGATGGACGATGAGGCTATTGGTGACCGGGGGCGCGGGCTATATCGGCAGCGTGGTGGCCCGGCGGCTGCTGGACGAGGGGCACAAGGTGGTGGTGGTCGACGACCTGTCCAGCGGCTTCGCCGACGCGGTGCCGCGCGGCGCGGAGTTCGTACGCGGCACGATGGAGGAGGCGGCCCGCGTCCTGGCCGGGCCGCACCGCTTCGACGGGGTGGTGCACCTGGCGGCGCGGTCGCTGATCGACGACTCGGTGCGCCGCCCGGAGCGGTACTGGAAGGGCAACACCGTCGAGACGCTGCGGCTGCTGGACGCGATGCTCGCGTCCGGTGTCGAGCGGCTCGTCTTCTCCTCCACCGCCGCGACGTACGGGCAGCCCGCCGAGGTGCCGATCACGGAGAGCGCGCCGACGGCGCCGACCAATCCGTACGGGGCGTCGAAGCTGGCCGTCGACAAGGCGCTGGGCGACTACACGCGCGCCCACCCGCTGGGCGCGGTCAGCCTGCGGTACTTCAACGTCGCGGGCTCGGTGGGCGACTGCGGCGAGCGGCACGAGCCGGAGACGCACGTCATCCCCATCGCGCTGGACGTGGCGCTGGGCAGGCGCCCGGAGTTCTCGGTGTACGGCGACGACTACCCGACGAGGGACGGCACCTGCGTGCGGGACTTCATCCATGTCGGAGACATCGCGGAGGCGCATCTGGCGGCGCTGGGCGCGGTGGCGCCGGGCGAGCACCGGATCTACAACCTGGGGAACGGCCAGGGCTTCTCGGTCCTGGAGGTGCTGGACGCGGTGGCGCGGGTCACCGGCCGGCCCGTGCCGTCCCGGCCGACGGGCCGGCGGCCGGGCGACCCGCCGACCCTGGTGGCGGCGGGCGAGCTGATCCGGCGCGAGCTCGGCTGGAAGCCCGGCAGGCCCGGTCTGGAGG
>NZ_JBHVHQ010000055.1:0-20043 GCF_042800135.1 Streptomyces sp. NPDC057654
GGCCTGTCTCACTCCGCCGCCCCCAGGTTCAGGAACCGGCGGGCGTTGCCGCCGAGGATGGCGGCCTTCGCGTCGGCGTCCAGGAAATCGGCGCGCTGCACCACCGCTCCCGCCGGGCGCTCGCCCAGGGGGTACGGGTAGTCGCTGCCGACCATCACCCGGTCGCTGCCCAGTGTGTCCACCAGCAGCCGCAGCGGCTCCGGCGCGAACACCACCGAGTCCACGCTGAACCGGTCGAGGTAGTGCGACGGCGGGAACTGCGAGGTGGCGATGACGTCGCTCCGCCCGTGCCAGGCGTTCTCCATCCGGCCCAGCCAGAACGCGAACGACCCGCCGCCGTGCGCGAAGCACACCCGGAGGGTGTCCGGCACCTTGTCGAAGACGCCGCCGAGGATCATCGCGAGGATCGACAGATGCGTCTCGGCGGGCATGCCGGTCAGCCACTGCGCCATCCAGCGGTCCAGGCGCGGCGAGTTCGCCATGTCCCAGGGGTGGATGAACACCGGGGCGCCGACCTCCGCGCAGTGCTGGAGGAACATCACCACGCCCTCGGAGTCCAGGTCCTGGTCGCCGACGTGGTTGCCGATCTCGACGCCGACATGGCCGGCCGCCAGGCACCGGTCGAGTTCGCGGCAGGCCGCCTCCGGGTCCTGGAGCGGCACCTGGGCGAACGGCAGCAGCCGGTCGGGCGCCGGGGAGCAGATGTCCAGGGCCAGGTCGTTGAAGATGCGGGAGACCTTCAGCGCCTCGGGACCGGGGCGTCCGTAGGAGAAGAAGACCGGGGTGGGGGAGACCACCTGGAGGTCGATCCCGTCGGCGGCCATGTCCGCGAGCCGCACCTCGGCGTCCCAGCAGTCGGCGCCGATCCGGCGGAACTCCTTCGAGCCCACCATGATCATGGCGTCCCGCTCGCTCTCGATCCGCAGCGAGGGCCAGCCCGTGCCGCCCGCCTCGGCCCCGAGATCGGGCCAGCCGCGCGGCACGTAGTGGGTGTGGATGTCGATGACGCTCATCGGGTCAGCCCCTGCCCGGGTGGTACGTCCCGCACGCGCGGCAGGTCCGCTTGTCCTGGCTCTCGTAGAACCGCGTGAAGACCGGCGGCAGGTCCTTGACGATGTCCCGGACCTGCAACTCCACCTCGTGCACCAGATCCAGGCAGTTCGGGCAGTACCACTGGAACTTCTCCAGCACGCCCTCCTCGCGGATGCGCTCCATCACGATGCCGATCGAGCCCGGCTCGGGGCGCTGCGGCGAGTGCGGGATGTTCCGCGGCAGCATCCACATCTCGCCCTCGCGGATGTCGACGCGCTCAATGCCCGCGTCGGTACGCAAGTTGACGTGGATATCGCCCTTGACCTGGTAGAACCACTCTTCGTAGGGGTCTACATGGAAGTCGGTACGCTCGTTCGGCCCGCCGACGACCTGGACGATGAAGTCGCCCATGGGCTCCCACACCTGCCGGTTGTTGACCGGCGGCTTGAGCAGGTGCTCGTGCTCCTCGATCCAGCGCGGAAAATTGATGACGGGCGGAATGGAGCTCATCGTCCCTCCTCGGGGCGGCGGCCGCGGCTCAGATGCGCGATCGCCTGGATCTCGATCAGCAGGTGCGGATGGGGGAGCTGGTGCACGGCGACGGTCGTCCGGGTGGGGCCGTGCTCGTCGAAGTACTCCGCGTAGACCTCGTTGTAGCCCGCGAAGTCATTCATGTTGACCAGATAGCAGGTCACCTGGGCGAGGTCGGAGAGGTCCGCGCCGACCGCGGCCAGCACATCGCGGATGTTCTCGATCACCGCGCGGGTCTGCTGCCGGATGTCGAGCCGGGTCGCGCCCATCTCGTCGGCCTCGGCGCCCACGATCGAGTTGTCGGGCAGCCGGCTGCTCGTACCGGACACGAAGACCAGGTCGCCGACGACCTTGACGTGCGGGAACTTCCCCCGCGGCGTGGCCTTGCCCGCCACCACCAGCGACTCAGACATCCGCGTCACCGCTCACCCGCAGGCCGACGCTGCCCAGCCCGGTCACCGTGGTCTCCACGAACCGCCCCGGCCGCAGCGGCACGGCCGCCGTCGCCGCGCCGGCCAGGATCACCGTGCCCGCGGGCATGGTCAGCCCGTACGTACGAGCCATGCGCTGCGCGGCGTGCACGGCTCGCAGGGGGTGCCCCAGGATCGCCGCGGTGGAGCCGGTCTCGGCGACCTCGCCGTCCACGTCGAGGGTCACGCCCCGGTTGGCGAGGTCGCCTGCCTGCCCGTACGCGGTCCAGGGGCCGATGACGTACGCGGCGGCGGAGGTGTTGTCCGCCACCACGTCCTCCAGGGTGAAGCGGAAGTCGCGGTACCGGGAGTCGATGACCTCCAGCGCGGGCGCGACCGCCTCGACGACGGTCTCCGCGTCCAGCGTCTCGTCCTGGGGGTCGACCTCGACGCCGAGCCGGAAGGCGACCTCCGGCTCGATACGGGGGTGGCAGTAGCGGGAGAAGTCCAGCTCGCCGCCGTCCGTGATGCGCATCCCGTGCGTGATCCGGCCGACGATGACGTCGTCCACGCCCATCTGCTGCGCCTTGGCGCGGCTGGTGAACCCCAGCTTCACACCGGAGAGGGAGTCGCCGCGGGCGCACCGCAGGGCGACCAGCTCGCGCTGGACCTCGTACGCCTCCTCCAGCGAGAACTTGTACTCGGAGGTGAGCTGCGCGATGGGGGCCGCGGCCTCGGCGGCGGAGTCCAGGAGCGCGGCGAGCTCGGCGATGTCGGTGGTGCTGGTCATGAGGGCTCTCCCGCCGGGACGGTCGCGGACTTGGCGCGGGCCAGGTCGAGCGCGACGTCGATGATCATGTCTTCCTGCCCGCCGACCATGTGACGCCGGCCGAGTTCGAGCAGGATCTCGCGTGTGTCGAGCCCGTACCGCTCGGCGGCGCGCTCGGCGTGCAGCAGGAAGCTGGAGTAGACCCCCGCGTAACCGAGCGTCAGGGTCTCCCGGTCCACGCGCACCGGCCGCTTCTGGAGCGGGCGGATGAGGTCGTCGGCCGCGTCCTGGAGGGCGAACACATCGCAGCCGTGCTTCCAGCCCATGAGGTTGGCGACGGCGACGAACGCCTCTATGGGGCAGTTTCCGGCGCCCGCGCCCTGCCCGGCGAGCGAGGCGTCCACCCGGGACACGCCGTTCTCGACGGCCACGACGCTGTTGGCGACGCTGAGAGAAAGATTCTCATGCGCGTGGATGCCGATCTGCGTGGCGTCGTCGAGCACCTCGCGGTACGCCCGTACGCGCTCGGCCGTGTCCGTCATCGTCAGCCGGCCGCCGGAGTCGGTGACGTAGACGCAGTGCGCGCCGTAGGACTCCATCAGCTTCGCCTGGGCGGCGAGGGCGGACGGCGGGCTGAGGTGGCTCATCATCAGGAAGCCCGCCACGTCCATGCCGTTCTCGCGCGCCCAGCCGATGTGCTGCGCGGCGACGTCGGCCTCGGTGCAGTGGGTGGCCACCCGGACGCTGGTGACGCCGAGGGCGTGGGCGCGCTTGAGGTCGTCCACGGTCCCGATGCCGGGGATCAGCAGCGTGGTGAGCTTGGCGTTCTTGACGACCGAGGCGGCCGCGGAGATCCACTCGTCGTCGGTGTGGGAGCCGTGCCCGTAGGTGACGCTGTGGCCGGAGAGCCCGTCGCCGTGCGAGACCTCGATCGCGTCGACGCCCGCGGCGTCCAGCGCCCCGGCGATGGACGCGACCTGCTCGGTGGTGTAGCGGTGGCCCACGGCGTGCATGCCGTCGCGCAGGGTGACGTCCTGGACGTACACCTCGTGGGGTGCGGTGGCAGTCATACGGTGATCGCTCCTCGGCGCAGCTCGACCAGTCGTTCCGCGGTGCGCAGGGCGGCCGACGTCATGATGTCGAGGTTTCCGGCGTAGTCGGGCAGATAGTGCCCGGCCCCGGTCACCTCCAGGAAGACCGACACCTTGGTGCCGCGGAACGCGCGCCCCAGCACCGGGAGGTGGGCCTCGTCGACCGGGTCGAACTGCACGGCCTGCTTGAGCCGGTAGCCCGGTACGTACTCCTTCACCTGGGCCGCCATCGCGGCCACGGACTCGCTGATCGCCGCCTCGTCGGGCTCGGCGTCCTCGATCAGGCAGAAGACGGTGTCCCGCATGACCCGCGGCGGCTCGGCCGGGTTCATCACGATGATCGCCTTGCCGCGCCCGGCGCCGCCGACCCGCTCGATCGCGGCCGAGGTGGTCTCGGTGAACTCGTCGATGTTGGCGCGGGTGCCGGGCCCCGCGGACTTCGAGGCGATGGACGCCACGATCTCGGCGTACGCCACCGGCGCGATGCGCGAGACCGCCGCGACGATCGGCACGGTGGCCTGGCCGCCGCAGGTGACCATGTTGACGTTGGTCGCGTCCGGGTTGGCGTCGAGGTTGACGGGCGGCACGACGTACGGGCCGATGGCCGCGGGCGTCATGTCGACCATCAGCTTGCCGTGCTCGCGCACCAGGGCGTCGTTACGGGCGTGGGCGCCGGCCGAGGTCGCGTCGAAGACGACCTCGACGTCCTCGAACTCGGCCATCCTCAGCAGCCCGTCCACACCCTCGTGCGTGGTCGCGACGCCCAGCCGCCGGGCGCGTGCCAGGCCGTCGGAGTCCGGGTCGATGCCGACCATGGCCGCGAGGTGCAGCTGTGACGACAGCCGCTTGATCTTGAACATCAGGTCGGTGCCGATATTGCCCGAACCGATGATCGCGACGGGGACCGTCATGGGCGTGTTCCTTCCTCGGGGGAGTCCGTAGCGGCCGTGGATTCGGCGGGTACGAAGGAGGCGTGCACCGAGCCCAGGCCGTCCAGCCGGGCCCGGTAGCTGCCGGGGCCGCGCACGGCGACCATCGGGCCGAGCGCGCCGGAGAGGATCACCTCGCCGGCGAGCAGCGGATGGCCGTGCCGGGCGACGGCGCGGGCGAGCCAGGCGACGGCCGCGGCGGGAGTGCCGAGGCAGGCCGCTCCGGAGCCGACCGAGACGACGTCGCCGCGGTGTTCGAGCACCATGCCGATGCCCGGCAGATCGACCGCGTCCACCCGGCGCGGCGTCGAGCCCAGCACGAGGGCCCCGCTGGAGGCGTTGTCGGCGATGGTGTCGGTGATCTTGATGTCCCAGTCCGCGATCCGCGAGTCGACGATCTCCAGGGCGGGGAGCACGAACTCGGTGGCGCGCAGCACGTCGGCCACGTTCGCCGTCGGCGAGTCGAGGTCGGCGCCGAGCACGAACGCCACCTCGGCCTCGACGCGCGGCTGAAGGAAACGGTCCATCGGCACCGGCTCGCGGTCCGCGTAGACCATGTCGTCGAGCAGCACCCCGAAGTCGGGTGAGAAGACCCCGAACTGGGCCTGCACGGCCTTCGAGGTCAGCCCGATCTTGCGGCCGATGCGGCGGGCCCCGGCGGCCACCCGCGCCTCGACGGCGGCGGCCTGGACGGCGTACGCGGCGTCCTGGTCCGTCTCGCCGAGCAGGTCCCGTACGGGCGCGCACGGCAGCCCGGAGGCTTCGGCCGCGCGCAGCCGCTCCACGGCGGCGCGGGCGATGTCGGGGGCGCTCACAGCTGCACGCAGACGTTGGTGGGCTGGGTGTAGAAGTGCAGCGAGTGCGCGCCGCCCTCGCGGCCGACCCCGGACAGGCCCGAGCCGCCGAACGGGGACCGCAGGTCGCGCAGATACCACGTGTTCACCCAGGACATGCCGACCCGCATCCGCTGGGCGACGCGGTGGCCGCGTTCCAGGTTGGTGGTCCATACGCAGGAGGCGAGGCCGTAGTCCGTGTCGTTGGCGAGCGCCACGGCCTCCTCCTCGGTGTCGAAGGGGACGAGGGCGGCGACGGGGCCGAAGACCTCCTCGCGCAGGGTCCGCGCGGAGTTGTCGAGCCCGGTCCACAGCGTCGGCTCGATCCAGGCGCCGCCGTCCAGCTCGCCGCCCATCGCCGGAATCCCGCCGCCCGTCAGCTCGGTCGCGCCCTCCTCCCGCGCGAGCGCGGTGTAGGAGAGCACCTTCTCGCGGTGCGCCTGGGAGATCAGCGGGCCGGTGGTCGTCGCGGGGTCCCCGGGGCGGCCGAGCCTGAGCGCCTTGGCGCGCTCCGTCAACCCCGCGGCCACGTCGTCGAAGACGTCGCGCTGGATGTACACACGCTCCGTGCACAGGCAGACCTGGCCGGTGTTGGTGAACACCGAACGGGCCAGCCCGTCGACCGTGCGCTCCAGGTCGGCGTCGGCGAAGACCACCGCGGCGTTCTTGCCGCCCAGCTCGAAGGAGACCGGCCGCACCAGCGGCGCGACCGCGCGCATGATCGCCGAACCCGTCTTGGACTCACCGGTGAACGTGACCCCGTCGATCCCCGGGTGGGTGGTCAGGAACTCGCCCGCCGAGTCCGGACCGAAGCCGTGCACCACGTTGTAGACGCCGTCCGGCACGCCCGCCTCGGCCATCACCTCGCCGAGCAGCGTCGCCGTCGCCGGGGTCTCCTCCGACGGCTTGACGACCACGGCGTTGCCGCAGGCCAGCGCCGGGGCCACCTTCCAGGTGAGCAGCAGCAGCGGCAGGTTCCAGGGCACGATGACGGCGACCACGCCGAGCGGCCCGCGCACGGCGTAGTTCAGCGCCCGCCCGCCGTCGGCCGTCTCGGTGAGGAACGAATCGAGCCCGGTCGCCGAGATCGTGTCCGCGAAGGACCGGAAATTGGCGCTCGCGCGGGCCACGTCGAGCGTGCGGGCCATCGCCTCCGGCTTGCCCGTATCGGCGACCTCCGCCGCGACGAAGTCGTCGAACCGGGCCTCGATCCGGTCCGCCACCCGGCGCAGCAACCGGGCCCGGTCCGCCACGGACATCCGGCCCCAGCCGCCGTCGAGCGCGCGGCGGGCGGCCTTGACGGCGTCGTCGACGGTCTCCCGGCCCGCCTCGTGCACCTGGGAGACCAGGGAACCGTCGACCGGGCTCACCTTGTCGAAGGTACGCACGCCGGGCACGTACGAGCCGTCGATGAAGTTCTGCACTGACGGGGCTGATGAGGCGGAGGGGGTCCTCGCTGGGGTATTCGCTGCTGAGCTCGACATGCCCCGAGCCTAGAAACCGGCCCCCATGCTCCACTAATGCTCTTTGAGTCTTCGCCCATGCCCATACGGGCATACCATCAGGTCATGACGGTCGACCGACTCCTGGACGGGCGGCTCAAGCTGCGCCATCTGACCCTCGTGGCGGCCATCGCCGACCAGGGCAGCATCATGCGGGCCGCCGAGACGCTGCACATCACCCAGCCCGTCGTCACGCGTGGACTGCACGAGCTGGAGGCGATCCTGGGCGTGCCGCTCTTCGACCGCGGCCCGCGTGGCGTGACCCCGACGATCTACGGCGAGTCCTTCATCGAGCACGCCTACGCGATGCTGGCCCAGCTGCGCCAGGCCGGCCGCCAGATCGAACTGCTCGCCCAGGGCGAGATCGGCTCGGTGACCGTCGGCACCCACCTGGCGGGCTCCAACCTGCTGCTGCCCCGCGCCATCGCGGCCCTCAAGGCCGAACACCCGCGCCTGACGGTCGTCGTACGGGAAGCGACCCCCGACGTGCTGCACACCGCGCTCCTCGCGGGCGAGGTCGACCTGACGGTGGGCCGCCTGACCTCCGCCACCCCGCCGCCGCGGCTGACGCAGGAACAGCTCTACCTCGAACCGATCCAGCTCGTCGCGCGCGTCGGACACCCGGTGCACGAGCGGGCCGAGACGTCCCTGGAACAACTCCTCGGCTACCCCTGGGTCTTCCCCGTCGAACAGACCGCGCTCCGGGCGGAACTGGAGGAATCCTTCCTCTACCAGGGCGTGCCGATCCCCGACAACCGCGTCGAGTGCACCTCCATCCTCACCCTGCGGCAACTGCTCGTATCGACCGACGTGATCGCGGCGCTGCCCATGCTGATCGCCGAGGACGACGACAAACTCGCCTTCATCGAGACGCCGCTCAAGTCCATCCGCCGCAGCGTGGGCGTGCTGCGCCCGGCCGACCGGCCCTGCTCACCGGCGGCCCGTGCGCTGCTGGAGCACTTGCGGAGAGAGGCGCACGGGCTGCGGTTCGAGGAGCCTTGACGGGCGGTGGTCCTGTGGCGCGTCAGCCTGGAGCAGCCTGTCAGTCGGCGAGATCGGCCAGCGCCACGACCTTCTCGATACGGACCCGGACCACCAGCTCTCCGGGCACGCCGTTGCGCGCGCCGAACTCCTCCCCGCGCTCCTCGCCCATGTAACGGGCGCCGATGCGGGTCGCCCAGGCCCGTACCTCCGCGAGGTCGTCGATCAGCTCGGCGCGGCCTTGGAGCGTGACGAAGGAGAACGGCGGCCGGTCGTCGTCCACGCAGATCGAGATCCGGCTGTCGCGCGCCAGGTTGCGGCCCTTGACCGTGTCCGCACCGGTGTTGAAGACCAAGTCGTCACCGTCCAGCAGGAACCAGACCGGCGCGATGTGCGGGCTGCCGTCGGCCCGCACGGTCGACACCTTCGCGGTGCGGGTGGATTCCGAGAGGAACGCCTGCCATTGATCCTTGCTCATTTTCTCTGCCATGTACCCATCCTGTGCCAACCCCTGTACAGAGGCGCGCAGGCGGGCCTGGCGGGTTGCCCGGACGGCGTAGGTGAGCAAGGCTGGCACGGCAGTTACGGGGGGAAACAACGGGGATTGACGGGGAACGCTCGCACGGGGAGGCGGGGAATGGCACTGCGCAAGGGACTCGACTGGTTGCTGGACGACCTGACCAGTCGAATAGAGGAGATACGGCACGCGTTGGTCCTGTCCAACGACGGGCTGGTGACGGGGGCGAGTTCGGAGCTGGCACGGGAGGACGCCGAGCACCTGGCGGCGGTCTCCGCCGGGCTGCACAGCCTCGCGAAGGGCTCCGGCAACCACTTCCAGGCGGGCCGGGTGCGGCAGACGATGGTCGAATTCGACGACGGGATGCTGTTCGTCACGGCGGCGGGGGACGGGAGCTGTCTGTGCGTGTTCAGCGGGGCCGAGGCGGACGTCGGGCAGGTCGCGTACGAGATGACGCTGCTCGTGAACCGGGTGGGGGAACACCTGAGCGTGGGGGCGCGCAGGCAGGACGGGAGTGCGAGTTCGTAGCACCGACGCTTTCGTTTCGTCCGATCGCGTCTGATCACGTTTGAATACGTCTGGATCGTGGCTCTGACCAGGCATGGAGGAGGTTATCCACAGGGGGAGGCGCGCTCCCGCCGATCGCACTACAGTCGTCACTGTCAGTGATTGAGGACTGCGGGGGAGGGCGTCATGGCGGTACGGGAGCGCGAGGCCGTACGGGGCGAGGGGCAGAGCGTGCCGCTCGGCACGGCGGCAAGGGAACTGCGGCTCAAGCCGAGGGAGTTCGAGCTGGCGGTGCGGCTGGGGGCGGTACGGACCCTCCCGGCGGCGCAGCCGTCGGGCAAGCGGCGGGTCGCGCGCGAGGAGATCGAGCGGCACACGGCGGAGGCCGGGTTTCCGGAAGTGCTGCGCGCCCGCGTATGGACGCTCGGCACCACGGAGGGGGCGGCGCTGATGGGCATCAGCGCTTCCCGCTTCGGCCGCCTCGCGCGCGCCGGCTGCTTCGACCCGGTGAGCTTCTACGTGAACCGCTACCGCGCGGTCGTCTGGCTCTACCTCGCGGCGGAACTCGCCGAGTTCGCCGACCGCGAGCCGGACCTCCTGACCGGCCGCGTCCCCCTCGCCATGCGGGAGGCGCTCGACGGAGGGGAGGACCGGCGGGCGCGCCGCTGGCGCCACCGACGGCGCGAGGAACTGACCGAACAGACAGCGGACCCCTGGGAGCGCGCGGCAGCCACAGCGGCCCTGCTCGACCCCGCCCAACTCGCCGAAGCCGTCCCCGACCCGTACGAACACACGCACCTCCGCACGCTGCGCCCCGCCCTCACGTCCGTACGCACCGACGCCGTGGCCGCGCGCGACATCATCGAAAAACTGACCGTCGCCGACGACCCCGACGAAATCGCCTGGCTCCGATTCCGCCTCACTGTGCAGTTGGAAGAGGCGAGGGACGTGCGACCTGCGCCGCGTCCGGAGGAGCTGTCCGGGGCGGGGGCGGGGCTGGAGCCGATCTTGGGGCTGGGGACGGGGACGGGTTTGGTCCCGGAGGCGCGGCCGGAGCCGGTCCCGGATTCGAGCCCGGTGCCGGAGCCGGCCATGGGGCTGAGCCCGGTGCCGGGACGGTGGCCGCAACCGGAGGGAGCGGCGCGGCTGCGGCCGGATGTGGAGCCGGAGTATGAGTATCAGGCCCGGCCGGGGTCCGGCTTCGAGTGCGGGGAGCGGCCCGACCCGGTGCATCGACTGGAACCCCGCTGTCAGGCTCAGCGGCGCGAAACCGTGGCCCGGAGGGAGCCCGCACCGACGGCTCGGCACGGACTGTGGGCGCGTCTGCGCGGCCGTAAGCACCGCGGCCCCGGCCGGACCGACCGGGGCGATCGGGTCGGCGAACGCGGCGTACGTGCAGGCCGCGGCAAGCCGGCCCGTACGACGCGCACGTCTTAAGCGCGGCTCTTGGAACGCGGCGGTCGTCGCACGGGTGACCCGAGGCTAGGAGCGGCCCGCGGTATCGGCCCCCGCGCCGTTGGCCCCCGTGCCGCCGGACGAGGCATCGGCGTCCGACGCCGGTGCGATCGTGCGGAAGAGCCCTTCCTGCATCACCGATACGAGGAGCTTGCCCTCGCGGTCGAAGATCTGGCCGCGGGCCAGCCCGCGGCCGCCTGTCGCGATGGGCGACTCCTGCTGGTAGAGGAACCACTCGTCGGCCCGAAAGGGGTGGTGGAACCACATGGCGTGGTCGAGGCTCGCCATATCGAAGCCGCGCGGTCCCCACAGCGGCTCGATGGGGATGCGTACCGCGTCGAGCAGCGTCATATCCGAGGCATAGGTCACAGCACACGTGTGCACGAGGGGGTCGTCGCCGAGCGGGCCCACCGCCCGCATCCACACCGCGCTGCGCGGCTCGGCGCCCTGAAGTTCTTCGGGCGTCCAGCGCAGCCGGTCCACGTACCGGATGTCGAAGGCCTGGCGGCGCTCCATGCGCTGCAACGTGTTGGGCAGTTCGCCGAGGTGGGCGCGGATCTCCGCGGTCAGCGTCGGCAGCTCCTCCGGGCCGGGAACATCCGGCATCGGCACCTGATGTTCGAAGCCCGGTTCGGGACGATGGAAGGAGGCAGTCAAGTTGAAGATCGTCCGACCCTGCTGCACCGCCACCACCCGGCGGGTGGTGAAGGACCGCCCGTCCCGTACCCGCTCCACCTGGTACACGATCGGCACCCCCGGCCGGCCGGGGCGCAGAAAGTACGCGTGCAGCGAGTGCACGGGGCGCAGCCCGTCGGTGGTCCGGCCGGCCGCGACCAGCGCCTGCCCGGCCACCTGCCCGCCGAAGACCCGCTGTAGCGACTCGTCGGGGCTGCGGCCGCGGAAGATGTCCTGCTCGATCCGTTCGAGGTCGAGCAGGCCGACGAGCCGGTCGGCGGGCGTGGTCATCGGTGGTGCTCCTCTGCTGGTCGGGCGCGCCGGGTGGGCGGCGACTGGGAGACTACAGCTGGCCGACGTCCATGACCCGTACCACCGCACGCCCCTCCTCGTCGGAGGCGGCGAGGTCCACCTCGGCGGAGATGCCCCAGTCGTGGTCGCCGTTGGGGTCGGCGAAGGTCTGCCGGACCCGCCACAGCCGGTCCTCGGGCCGCTCCTCGATCTGCAACAGTTTCGGGCCGCGCGCGTCCGGGCCGGTGCCCAGCTCCTCGTACTCGTCCCAGTAGGCGTCCATCGCCTCGCCCCACCGGTCCGCGTCCCAACCGGCATCGGCGTCCATCTCGCCGAGCTCCTCCACCTTGTCGAGCGCGGCGAGCTCGACGCGGCGGAACATGGCGTTGCGCACCAGCACCCGGAAGGCCCGGCCGTTCGCCGTGACCGGCTTGACCTGGTCGGCGCGGGCCTGAGCCTCCTCGGCCGTCTCGTCCTCCGGGTTGGCGAGCTGCTCCCACTCGTCGAGGAGGCTGGAGTCGACCTGGCGCACCATCTCGCCGAGCCAGGCGATGAGGTCCTGGAAGTCGTCGGACTTCAGGTCGTCCGGGACGGTGTGGTCCAGCGCCTTGTACGAGCTCGCGAGGTAGCGCAGCACGATGCCCTCGGTGCGCGCGAGGTCGTAGTGGGCCGTGAACTCCGTGAACGTCATGGCCCGCTCGTACATGTCGCGGATGACGGACTTCGGCGACAGCGGGTGGTCGCCGACCCACGGGTGGCTCTTGCGGTAGACCCCGTAGGCGTGGAAGAGCAGTTCCTCCAGCGGCTTGGGGTACGTCACGTCCTGGAGCCGCTCCATGCGGTCCTCGTACTCGACGCCGTCCGCCTTCATCAGCGCGATCGCCTCGCCGCGCGCCTTGTTCTGCTGTGCCGCCAGGATCTGCCGCGGGTCGTCGAGCGTGGACTCCACCACGGAGACCATGTCCAGGGCGTAGGAGGGGGACTCGGGGTCCAGGAGCTCGAAGGCGGCGAGCGCGAAGGTGGACAGCGGCTGGTTGAGCGCGAAGTTCTGCTGGAGGTCGACCGTCAGCCGCACGATGCGGCCCTCCGCGTCGGGCTCGTCGAGCCGCTCGACGACGCCGCCGTCGAGGAGCGAACGGTAGATGGCGATGGCCCGCCGGATGTCCCGCAGCTGGTTCTTGCGCGGCTCGTGGTTGTCCTCCAGCAGATGGCGCATCGCCTCGAAGGCGTTGCCGGGCCGGGCGATGACCGCCAGGAGCATGGCGTGCGTGACACGGAAGCGGGAGGTCAGCGGCTCGGGCTCGGAGGCGATGAGCTTCTCGAAGGTGTTCTCGCCCCAGTTGACGAAGCCCTCGGGCGCTTTCTTGCGGACCACCTTGCGGCGCTTCTTCGGGTCGTCGCCCGCCTTGGCGAGCGCCTTCTCGTTCTCGACGACATGCTCGGGCGCCTGCGCCACGACGAACCCGGCCGTGTCGAAGCCCGCCCGGCCGGCCCGCCCGGCGATCTGGTGGAACTCCCGCGCCCGCAGCGTCCGCACGCGCTGGCCGTCGTATTTGGTCAGCGCCGTGAACAGCACCGTGCGGATCGGCACGTTCACGCCGACGCCCAGCGTGTCCGTACCGCAGATGACCTTCAGCAGCCCGGCCTGCGCCAGCCGCTCGACCAGTCGCCGGTATTTCGGCAGCATCCCCGCGTGGTGCACGCCGATGCCGTGCCGTACGTAGCGGGAGAGGTTCCGGCCGAACTTGGTGGTGAACCGGAAATTGCCGATCAGCTTGGCGATCTCGTCCTTCTCCGCGCGCGTGCACATATTGATGCTCATCAGCGCCTGCGCCCGCTCCACGGCCGCGGCCTGCGTGAAGTGCACGATGTACACGGGCGCCTGGTGGGTCTCCAGCAGCTCGGTGAGCGTCTCCGTCAGCGGCGTCGTGCGGTATTCGTAGCTGAGCGGTACGGGCCGGGTCGCCGACCGCACGACCGCGGTGGGCTTGCCGGTGCGGCGGGTGAGGTCCTCCTCGAACCGCTTCATGTCACCGAGCGTCGCCGACATCAGCACGAACTGCGCCTGCGGGAGTTCCAGCAGCGGAATCTGCCACGCCCA
Source organism: Streptomyces sp. NPDC057654 (assembly GCF_042800135.1). Classification (NCBI taxonomy): domain Bacteria; kingdom Bacillati; phylum Actinomycetota; class Actinomycetes; order Kitasatosporales; family Streptomycetaceae; genus Streptomyces; species Streptomyces sp. NPDC057654. Next base: position 13,625 of record NZ_JBHVHQ010000055.1, read on the forward strand.
GCCCCGGTCCGGCTCGGCGTAGAAATGGAACTCGTCCATCACGACCTGGCCGATGTCGGCGTCCTTGCCGTCCCGCAGCGCGATCGAGGCGAGCACCTCGGCCGTGCAGCAGATGACGGGGGCGTCGGCGTTGACGGAGGCGTCGCCGGTGAGCATGCCGACGTTCTCGGTGCCGAAGAGCTTGCACAGGTCGAAGAACTTCTCCGAGACCAGCGCCTTGATCGGGGCGGTGTAGAAGGTCACCTGGTCATTGGCGAGCGCGGCGAAGTGCGCGCCGGCCGCGACCAGGCTCTTACCGGAGCCGGTCGGCGTCGACAAGATGACGTTGGCTCCGGAGACCACCTCGATCAGGGCTTCCTCCTGAGCGGGGTACAGCACGATGCCCCGCTCCTCGGCCCAACTGGAGAAGGCTTCGAAGAGGGCATCGGGGTCGGCGGTGCTCGGCATCTGATCGATAAGGGTCACGCCCCCATACTGCCTGCCTTGGGGCCGTGCGCGGGAACCGGCAGGTCCTGCGGTGATCATCTGACGCTACGCTGTGTCGCCGACCGGGTGTCACCGATCCGCGGCGCCGGCGAACAAAGGGGTGGGAACGAGCATGATGGGACCGGCGCACTCGCTGTCCGGGGCGGCGGCCTGGCTGGGGGTGGGCGCGGCCATGGCGGGCGCGGGCCATCCGATGCCCTGGCCGGTGCTCGTCGTCGGCGCGCTGATCTGCGCCGGGGCGGCGCTCGCACCCGACCTCGACCACAAGGCGGCGACGATATCGCGGGCCTTCGGCCCGATCTCCCGCACCCTGTGCGAGGTCGTCGACAAGCTCTCGCACGCCGTCTACAAGGCCACCCGGATGCGCGGCGACGCCCGGCGCTCCGGCGGCCACCGCACGCTGACCCACACCTGGCTGTGGGCGGTCCTCATAGGGGCCGGGGCCTCGGCGCTGGCGATGACCGGGGGCCGCTGGGCGGTGCTCGGCATCCTCTTCGTCCACCTGGTGCTGGCCGTCGAGGGGCTGCTGTGGCGGATGGCCCGGACCTCCAGCGATGTCCTGGTCTGGCTGCTCGGCGCGACCAGCGCGTGGATGCTCGCCGACATCCTGAACAAACCGGGCAACGGCTCGGACTGGCTGTTCACGGGATCCGGCCAGGAGTACCTGTGGCTGGGCCTGCCGATCATCCTCGGGGCGCTGGTCCACGACATCGGGGACGCCCTGACCGTGTCCGGCTGCCCGATCCTGTGGCCCATCCCCATCGGCCGGAAGCGCTGGCACCCGATAGGGCCCCCGAAGGGCATGCGCTTCCGGGCCGGCAGCTGGGTCGAGCTGAAGGTCCTCACACCGGTCTTCATGTTCCTGGGCGGCCTCGGCGGGCTGGGCGCGCTCGACTACATCTGACCGCGCCCAGCCCCCTCCCGCCGCCCCCGTTCCCGCGGGCCGTCCGGCGGCTACTGGTGCCAGGAGCGCCACAGCGCCGCGTACGCGCCGTCGGCGGCGACCAGCTCGTCGTGGCTGCCCAGCTCGCTGATGCGGCCGTCCGCCACCACCGCGATGACGTCCGCGTCGTGGGCGGTGTGCAGGCGGTGCGCGATCGCCACGACCGTACGGCCCTCCAGCACCCGGGCCAGCGACCGCTCCAGGTGCCGGGCCGCGCGGGGGTCGAGAAGCGAGGTCGCCTCGTCGAGGACCAGCGTGTGCGGATCGGCGAGGACGAGGCGCGCCAGCGCCACCTGCTGGGCCTGCGCAGGGGTGAGCGCGCTGCCGCCCGAGCCCACCTCGGTGTCCAGCTCCTCGTCCAGGGCGCGCGCCCAGCCGTCGGCGTCGACCGCGCCGAGCGCCGCCCACAGCTCCGCGTCGCTCGCCTCCGTCCGGGCCAGCAGCAGATTGTCGCGGAGCGAGCCGACGAAGACGTGGTGCTCCTGGTTGACCAGCGCGACATGCTCACGCACCCGCTCGGCGGGCATCCGGGCCAGCTGCGCCCCGCCCAGCGTCACCTCGCCCGTACGCGGCGCGTAGATGCCCGCGATCAGCCGGCCGAGCGTGGACTTGCCCGCACCGGACGGCCCGACCAGCGCGAGCCGGGTGCCCGGCCGCACATCGAGCGAGACGTCGTGCAGCACGTCGTGGCCGGCCCGGTAGCCGAAGTGGACCTCGTCGGCGCGTACATGCCGGCCGTCCGGAGCGACCCGGCCGTCCGCGTCCTCCGGCTCGATCTCCCGCACGCCCACCAGCCGGGCCAGCGACACCTGGGCGACCTGGAGCTCGTCGTACCAGCGCAGGATGAGGCCGATGGGGTCGATGAGCATCTGCGCGAGGAGGGCTCCCGTGGTCAGCTGGCCCACCGAGATCCAGCCCCACAGCACGAAGACGCCGCCGACGATCAGCACGGTCCCGAAGAGCAGCGCGTGCGACAGGTTGATCACCGGGAAGAGCACGGTGCGCAGCCACATCGTGTAGCGCTCCCATTGCGTCCACTCCGCGACACGCTGGTCGGAGAGGGCCACCCGGCGTTCGCCCAGCCGGTGCGCCTCCACGGTCCGTCCCGCGTCCACCGTCTCGGTGAGCGCCGCGGCGACCGCCGCGTAACCGGCGGCCTCCGAGCGGTAGCCGCGCGGGGCCCGGCGGAAGTACCAGCGCCCGCCGACGAGCAGCACCGGAAGGGCGACCAGAGCGCACAGCGCGAGCGGCGGCGCGGTCAGGCCCAGCGCGCCGAGCAGCAGCGCCACCCACACCACGCCGATGGCGAGCTGCGGCACGGCCTCGCGCATCGCCTCCGCCAGCCGGTCGATGTCCGTGGTGATCCGGGACAGCAGATCCCCGGTCCCGGCGCGCTCCAGCACGCCCGGCGGCAGCGCCACGGACCGTACGAGGAAGTCCTCGCGCAGGTCGGCCAGCATCTCCTCGCCGAGCACCGAGCCGCGCAGCCGCACCATGTGCGTGAACACGGTCTGCACGGCGAGCGCCGCCGCGAACAGCGAGATCGTGCGCCCCAGATGGAGTTCGTCCGCGCCCTTCGACAGGTCCTCCACGAGCCCGCCCAGCAGGTACGGGCCGACGATGGAGGAGAGCACGGCGACCGCGTTCACCGTCACCAGCACCACGAAGGCCAGCCGGTGCCTGCGCAGCAGTTCGCCGATGTACGCCCGTACGGTCTTCGGCATGCCGACCGGCAGGGTCGTCGCCGACTCCGGTGCGGCGGGGTCGTGCACCGGCGGTGCGACGCCGATCATGCGGACTCCTCGATCTGCTCGTTCTCGTTGAGCCGCGAAAGCTCGTCTTCCAGTCCCACGGCGGGCGCGGCGGCCTGCTCGTCGTCGGTCTCGCGGGTGACGACCGCGCGGTACGCGGGGTCGGTGCGCAGCAGCTCCCGGTGGACGCCCACCGCCGCCGCCTCGCCGTCGCGCACGAACACCACCCGGTCGGCGCGGTCGAGGAGGAGCGGGCTGGAGGAGAAGACCACCGTGGTGCGGCCCTCCCGCAGCGAGCGCAGCCCCTCCGCGATCCGCGCCTCGGTGTGCGAGTCGACCGCGGAGGTCGGCTCGTCCAGCACCAGCACCTCCGGGTCGGTGACCAGCGACCGGGCCAGGGCCAGCCGCTGGCGCTGGCCGCCGGAGAGCGAGCGGCCGCGCTCGGTGATCCGCGTGCGCATCGGATCGCCGGAGTCGTCCGCCGACGCCTGGGCGAGCGCGGTGAGCACGTCATCGCACTGCGCGGCGGACAGCGCGTCCTCGGCGCGGACGTTCCCCGACGCGGGCACGTCCAGAAGCTCCGCGAGAGTGCCCGACAGCAGCACCGGGTCCTTGTCCTGGACGAGCACGGCGGTGCGGGCCGCGTCCAGCGGCACCTCGTCCAGAGCGACGCCGCCGAGTAGCGCGGACGCTCCCGTCCCGGCCTCCTGCCCGCTGTGCCCGCCGAGCCGCTCCGCGAGCCGTCCGGCGGCGTCCGGGTCGCCGCACACCACCGCGGTCAGCAGTCCGGCCTGGGCCCGCAGACCGCTCGACGGGTCGTACAGATCGCCGGAGAGCCGTGCGACATCCGGACCGGTGCCGCCCGCCTCCCGGCCCTGCCCGGCCGGGTCGGTGTCGCGCTCCAGCGCCAGCACCCGGGCCGCGCGCTGGGCGGACGGCCGGGAGAAGGAGTAGGCCATCGCGATCTCCTCGAACTGCCGCAAGGGGAACAGCAGAAAGGTGACCGTGCCGTAGACCGTGACCAGTTCGCCGACGCTGATGCGCCCGTCCTGGGCGAGCCCGACGCCGTACCAGACCACGCCGATCAGCAACAGACCCGGCAGCGCGACCTGCACCGCCGCGATCAGCGCCCACATGCGGGCGCTGCGCACCGCGGCCCTGCGCACTTCCTGGGAGGCGCGGCGGTAGCGGGTCAGGAACAGTTCCTCGCCGCCGATGCCGCGCAGCACCCGGAGCCCGGCGACGGTGTCGGTGGCGAGTTCGGTGGCGTGCCCCGCCTTCTCGCGCTGTTCGTCGGCCCGCCGCGTCGCGCGCGGCAGCAGCGGCAGCACGGCCAGCGTCAGCACGGGCACCCCGACCGCCAGGAGCCAGCCGATCTCGGGCTCGTAGACGATCAGTGCCACACAGACGGCGACCGTGGTGACCAGGGCCGCGGTGAAGCGGGAGAACGCCTCGACGAACCAGCCGATCTTCTCCACGTCGCCCGTGGAGACGGCCACCACCTCGCCCGCCGCGACCTGCCGGGTCAGCGCGGAGCCCAACTGGGCCGCCTTGCGGGCGAGAAGCTGCTGCACCCGCGACGACGCGAGAATCCAGTTGGTCACGGCTACGCGGTGCAACATGGTGTCGCCCAGCGTCGTGAGGACGCCGATCAGCGCCATCAGGCCGCCCGCGAGCGCCAGTCGGACGCCGGAGCGGTCGGACACCGCCTGCACGGCGATGCCCACGGCGGTGGGAAAGAGGGCTACGGCGATCATGTGCAGCGTTCCCCACAGGGCGGCCTTGATCTGGCCGCCCAGTTGGTTGCTGCCCAGCCACAGCAGGAAACGCGGACCGGAACGGACGTCCGGTCGGCCGGGATCGGTATAGGGAAGGTCTTTGATCTGCATGGCGTCTCACGGGTAGCGGTGCGCTGGCGGGTGGCCGTGAAAGGTTCGCCGTATTCGCCGTGCGAAATCAACTGGTTATCCGGGGTGAGCGGGACAACGCGCCAAAGTCCCGCACCCGGCCGTACGGGACCGGGGCCCGGCCGCATCGACCGGCAGGGCCCCGCGCCCTCACCCCTCGGGCTTCTGCGAATCCATCCCCGCCCGCTTGTTCCGCCACAGGCCGCGGGTGAAGTCGGGGAACTCCTGCGGCGCGCCCTTCGCCTTGATGGAGGCGTTGCTCAGCGGTACGGGCGCGGTCCAGGTCGCCGCGTCGTACACGTCGAAGTCCGGCACCAGACCCAGCCGCAGGGACTGCATGAGCCGGAAGATGAGGATGTAGTCCATGCCGCCGTGCCCGCCCGGCGGGTTGGCGTGCTCCTTCCACAGCCAGTGGTCCCACTGGGCGTACTTCCCGAAGTCGCCCCACTGGTCGTCGGTGTGGTCCGGCTCGATGTAGATCCGCTCGGGATAGTCCTCGAAGAGCCCCTTCGTGCCGCCGAGGCTGTTGACCCGGCTGTAGGGGTGCGGCGTCGACACGTCGTGCTCCAGCCGGATCACCCGGCCCTTGGCCGTCTGGATGAGGCTGATGGTGCGGTCCGCCTCGATGTACGACTCCTTCCAGCTGGGGTCGCCCGGCGGCATGTGCTCCTTGCGGTAGGCGGCGAGCCCCAGGGAGGGGGAGCCGACGCTGGTGATCCGCACCGCGCGGTCGCCCCGGTTGACGTCCAGGTAGTTGGCGACCGGGCCGAGGCCGTGGGTGGAGTAGATGTCGCCGCGCAGCCGGGTGTGCCACTTCCGCCGCCACCCGTCCTTGTAATAGACGGGGTCGAACAGCAGGGAGCGCAGATCGTGGTTGTACGCGCCGGCGGCGTGCAGCAGATCCCCGAAGAGACCCGCGTGCGCCATGCGCAGCACCCGCATCTCGTTCCTGCCGTAGCAGCAGTTCTCCAGCTGCATACAGTGCCGCCGGGTGCGCTCGGAGACGTTCACGAGCTCCCAGAGCTGGTGCATCTCCATCGCCAGCGGGCACTCCACGCCGACGTGCTTGCCGCTGAGCATCGCCGTGCGGCACATCTCGAAGTGCCAGTCCCACGGGGTGGCGGCATAGACGAAGTCCACATCCCCGCGGGCGCAGAGGTTCTCGAAGTCGTCCTCGCCGTTGGTGTAAAGGGCCGGTGCGGGCTGGCCCGCGGCGGTCACCTTCGCCGCGGCCCGCGCCGCCTTCTCCTTGACCACGTCGCAGAGGGCGACGACGCGCACCCCCGGCACCGCGAGAAACAGATCGATCATGGTGCCGCCGCGGTTGCCGAG
>NZ_JBHVHQ010000056.1:0-19396 GCF_042800135.1 Streptomyces sp. NPDC057654
GGTGTCTGTCGGGCGCGGGCCGTCGGTGGCTAGTCGCGCCGTTCCTCGCGCCCCTGACGGGGCGGATCCGTTGGCGTTTGGCTGCGGGGCGCGGGCGCGCACTGGCGTCAGGCGTCCAAGACCTCCGCTTCCTTCTCCGGGGACAGCCCTACCGGAGGGCGGTCCGTGCGCTGCGGTGCTTCCCCCGGCAGGGACTGGAGCCAGGTCCAGGTGTCGGTGACCGTCTCGGAGACCGGGCGGCAGCGCAGGCCGGAGGCAATGGCCTTTTCCACGCCTCCGGCGTGGATCGTGTCGTGGAGTTCGCCCGGTGGGAGCCAGACCGGCAGGTCGGTCCAGGGGGCGACGCCCGCGTCGAGGATCTTCTCCGGGGCCGTCCAGCGCAGCTCGGCCGTGCCGCCGGTGGCGTGGACGCAGGCGTCCAGGAGTTCGCCCATCGTGGCGTGGCCCTGCGGGCAGAGCAGGTTGTAGGGGCCGCCGAGCCCCTGCTCGATCGCGCCCAGGGTCCACGCGGCGAGGTCGCGGGGGTCGATGAACTGCACGCCGGAGTCGTACGGTCCGGGGGCGAGGACCGGGCCGCCGCGGGCCATGCGGTTCAGCCACCACGGCAGCCGGCCGACGTTCTCCCAGGGGCCGAGGATCAGCCCGGCCCGTACGAGCAGCGCCCGGTCGCCGAAGGCGGCGACGGCGGCCAGTTCGCCGCCGCGCTTGGCCTCCGGGTATTCGACGTCGCCGTCGTCCGGTGAGCCGCCCACCAGTTCGCCGCTCTCGTCGAGCCCCACCGCGCAGGGGTGCCGGTACACGGACCGGCTGGAGATGTAGGCGTAGCGCGCGACGCGGCCGGCGAGCAGCCGGGCGGCGTCCCGTACGGCCGAGGGGGCGCCCGCCCAGGTGTCGACGACGGCGTCCCACTCGCCCTCGGCGAGCCCGGCCAGGCCGCCCTCGGCGGTCCGGTCGCCGAGCACGGTGGCGACGCCCGGCGACGCGGCGTGGCGCCCGCGGTGGAAGACGGTCACCTCCCAGCCCCGCTTGAGCGCCTCCTCGGTGACGGCCCGGCCCACGAATTCCGTTCCACCCAATATCAGCAGCCTCATGACGGCGACTCTGCCCGACGGCGTCGGGGTACGGAAGTGGGCCACGCTCTCAGCGGAATCATGGGCGGGAGCGGGTCACTTGATCATCGTGATGCGGTCCGCGAGCGGCGGGGCCAGCGGCGCGGACGGGGTGGAGTGCGCCTTGAGGTACGCCACGAAGAGGTCGAGGTCGGACGCGCCGACGAGCTTGTTCTTGCCTTCCTTGAAGGCGGGGAAGCCGTCGCCGCCGCCGGTGAGGAACTCGTTCATCGCCACCCGGTACGTCTTCGCCGGATCGATCGCCGCGCCGTTCAGTTTGATGGAACTCGTCACGACGCGGTCCGCGCCCGACTTGGTGAGATCGAGGGTGTAGGTGAGGCCCTTGGAGACCTGCAAGATGCGCGGCTGCGCCGCATTGGCCCCGCTGACCTGCTGTCGCAGCGCGGCGACGACCTGCGCGCCGGTGAGGTCCACGGTGGTCATCATGTTGGTGAACGGCTGGACCGTGAACGCTTCGCCGTAGGTGACGACGCCGTCGCCCTCACTGCCCGACGCCTTGTAGGCGAGGTCGGAGCGGATGCCGCCGGTATTCATGAAGGCGAGTTGCGCGCCGCCCTTGTCGGCCGGGGCGAGCCCTTCGAGCTGGGCGTCGGCGATGACGTCGCCGAGCGGTTTCTCGTACGCGGTCGAGCCCCGCCCTTCGATGTCGGCGGAGATGTAGCCCACGGGCTTGTTCGCGACGGGCGCGGCCAGCTTGTTCCAGCGGTCCAGGAGCGAGGTCAGGTCCGGGGCCTTCGGCTGGGTGCGGTCCACGACGTGGTTCGCGGCCTTCGGCCCGCGGACGCTCGTACGGACGATGTCGCCGCTGCGGCGGTCGTAGGTGAGCGTCGTCTCCGTGTAGAGGCGGCCGAAGGAGGCGGCGGAGGTCACGGTGCGCGGGGCGCCGGAGGGGTCCGGGATGGTGCAGGCGTATGCCTGGTGGGTGTGGCCGGTGATGAGCGCGTCGACGCGCGGGGTGACGTGCTTGGCGATGTCGACGATGGGCCCGGAGATGCCGTCGCCGGGGCCGGGGCTGTCGCAGTCGTAGTTGTACGAGGCGGAGGCGGGCAGTCCGCCCTCGTGGATGAGGGCGACGATCGACTTCACGCCCTGGCGGTTCAGTTCCTTGGCGTACTTGTTGATCGTCTCGACCTCGTCGTGGAACTTCAGGCCCTTGACGCCCTCCGCCGTGACCACGTCCGGCGTGCCCTCCAGCGTCACGCCGATGAAGCCGATCTTCACGCCCTTGTGCTTCCAGACGGTGTACGGCTTGAGGATGGGGCGGCCGGTCTTCTCGTCGGTGACGTTGGCGGCGAGGTAGGGGAAGCCGGCGCCCCCGAAGGTCCTGCCTTTCTCGAAGCAGCCGTCCTTGGGGTGGCAGCCGCCGCGCTGCATGCGCGTCAGCTCGGCCCGGCCCTCGTCGAATTCGTGGTTGCCGACGGACGTCACATCGAGGTCGAGCCGGTTCATCGCCTCGATCGTCGGCTCGTCGTGGAAGAGCCCCGACAGCAGCGGGCTCGCGCCGATCATGTCGCCCGCGGCGGCGGTCACGGAGTACGGGTGCCCCTCGCGGGCCGTACGCAGCGAGTTCGCGAGGTATTCCACGCCGCCCGCGGGCACCGCCTTCGTGGTTCCGTCCGGCTGCCGCTCGGTGACGGTGCCGGAGGCGCCCTGCGGGGGTTCGAGGTTGCCGTGCAGATCGTTGAACGAGAGCAGCTGCACGTCGACGGTGTGCCGCGGGCGGTGGCGGTCGGCGGAGGGACCGTTGGCGTCCGCCGGGGCTGCTGCGGAGAGCACCCCTGCCGTGGCGGCGAGCGCGGCCGCGGCGGTCGCGAGTCTTCGTACGGGACGTCTGCGGTGCGGTACGGCGACCGTGGGCTCCATGGGCTCCCCCTCGTGGGCGGCGCGGCGAGTGCGTCCGGGCGGTCGGCAGCTTACGGCCGGGGCGCGTAGCCCGACAGGAGGAACGGGTTACGGGCCGGTTGCCGCCCGACGACGGGGGAGGGGGCGCGCGGGGGCCCCGCCGTAGGCTCACCCCATGAGCGACATGGTGAACGAGACAGCCGGCGAGCGCCGGATCGAGGTGCTGGAGGAACTCGCGCCGCAGACGGCACAGGCCGTGCTCGACCTGGTGGAGGAGGCGGCCGGTACGGACGGCCAGGCCGCCGTGTCCGAACAGGGGCGGCTGCACCTGCGCGGCCGCCGGAGCGGGGTGCGCCATCTGCTGTTGTGGGACGCGGGCGAAGAGCTCGTCGGATACGGGCAGCTGGAGGACGCGGACCCGGTGGAGGCCCCGGCGGCGGAGCTGCTGGTGCGCCCCGGACGCCGGGGGAGGGGCCACGGCCGGGCCCTGGGGAACGCGCTGCTGCGGGAGTCCGGCAAGCGGCTGCGGGTGTGGGCGCACGGCGGCCACCCCGCGGCCCGGCACCTCGCGCAGGTGCTGGGGCTCTCCCTCTTCCGCGAGCTGCGCCAGCTCCGCAGGCCGCTGAACGACCTGGAGCTCGCCGAGCCCGTACTGCCGGCCGGGGTGTCCGTACGCGCCTTCCGGCCCGGCGAGGACGACGCGGCGTGGCTGGCGGTGAACGCGGCGGCCTTCGCGCACCACCCCGAGCAGGGCTCGCTGACGCAGCGGGACCTGGACGACCGCAAGGCGGCGTCCTGGTTCGATCCGAAGGGGTTCTTCCTCGCGGAGCGGGACGGGCAGATCATCGGCTTCCACTGGACGAAGGTGCACGCCGCCGAGGGGCTCGGCGAGGTGTACGTGCTGGGGGTGCGGCCGGGCGCGCAGGGCGGCGGGCTCGGCAAGGCGCTGACCGCGATCGGGCTGCGGCACCTGGCGGGCGAGGGGCTGCCGACGGCGATGCTCTACGTCGACGCGGACAACGTGCCGGCGGTGACGGTCTATGAGGGGCTCGGGTTCGTGACGCACGAGACGGATCTGATGTACCGGACGGAGGCCTGAGCGTACGAAGCTGAAGACAGCTCCGTTTGACACCGGGCAGTGCCGCACATCACCCTTTCACTAGGCAAATAGTGGAAGGGTGATGTGCGTGGTCGAGTTCCGCATCGACCGGCGGAGCGGCGTCGCCACCTATCTGCAAATCGTCCAGCAGACCAAGCAGGCGCTGCGGCTGGGGCTGCTCGCCCCCGGCGACAAGCTGCCCACCGCCAAAGAGGTCGTCGCGGCCACCGCCATCAACCCCAACACCGTCCTCAAGGCGTACCGGGAACTGGACCGCGAGGGCCTGGTCGAGGCCCGCCCCGGGCTCGGGACCTTCGTGCGCCGCTCGCTCGCCCGGCCGGGGGCCGCCGCCGGCTCGCCGCTCCGCGCGGAGCTCGCCGACTGGATGGACCGTGCCCGCGCCGCCGGGCTCGACCGGGAGGACGCGGCCGCGCTGGTCATGTCCGTACTGGAAGCGGAATTCGACGACGGCAGCCCGTCGCCCGCACCGAACGCTGTGACCGAGGGAACCGGATGACCGACCTGACCTATCAGCCGGACCGGACGGCCGTGGAGGCCGTCGGGCTGGGCTGCAAGCGCTGGCGCGGCTGGGCCCTGCGCGACTGCTCCTTCCGGATACCCACCGGCCGCGTCTGCGCGCTCGTCGGCCCCAACGGCGCGGGCAAGTCCACCCTGCTCGCGCTGGCCGCCGGGCTGCGGCGGCCTTCCGAGGGCTGGATCGAGCTCTTCGGCCACCGGCCGGACGACCCCGAGCTGCGGCCCCGCGTCGGCTACCTCGCCCAGGACAAGCCGCTGTACCCCAATCTGACCGTCCGCGAGACGCTGCGGGTGGGCCGCGAGCTGAATCCGGGGCGCTGGGACCAGGCCACGGCGGAGCGCGTACTCGGCGAGGGGAAGGTGCCGCTCGGCCGACGGGTGGGCGCCCTCTCCGGCGGCCAGCGGACCCGCGTCGCGCTCGCCCTCGTCTTCGCCAAGCGCCCCGAGATCCTGCTGCTGGACGAGCCGATGAGCGACCTCGACCCGCTCGTGCAGCACGAGATGACGGCCGCCCTGATGACCGAGGCAGCCGAGCACGCCACCACCGTCGTGATGTCCTCGCACGTCCTCGCCTCCCTCGACGGGATCTGCGACTACCTGCTGCTGATATCCGGCGGCCGGGTGCGGCTCGCGGGCGAGGTGGAGGACCTGCTCGCCACGCACTCGCTGGTCGTCGGCCGCAAGGACGGGAGCGCGCACCAGCCGGAACTGGCGCCGCACACCGTCATCGAGTCGCGCACCACGGGCCGCCAGCTCACCGCGCTCGTACGGTCCGAGGGCCCGGTCACCGGCCCCTATGAGGCCGTCGAACCGTCCCTGGAGGAGCTGCTCCTCGGCTATCTGCGCTCGACCGACGCCCCCAGCCTGTTCACCCCCAGCGCCGAGCCGCGCACCCGGAGGGCGGCATGACGACGACGGCCACGAAGCCCGCGGACGCGCCGCGCACCGCCCGTGACCCGCACCGTTCGCCGGTCGGCGGGGTCACCTGGCTGGTGTTGCGCCAGCACCGGCTCACCCTGTGGATATCGGCGGTCGTCTTCCTCGCGCTCGTCATCGAGCTCGTGTGGCTGCGCATCGCGATCACGGATTACATACGCACGACCGTGCAGTACTGCGCGGACACAGGTGGTGACCCCGACTGCACCCCGATGTCCCTGGGGGTCGAGACGGAGTACGGCGAGCTGCTGTCCGCGACCGGGCTGTTCATCGGGTTCCTGCCGCTGCTGTTCGGCCTGTTCGTGGCCGGGCCGGTGATCGCCCGTGAACTGGAGAGCGGCACGTACCAGCTGGCCTGGACGCAGTCCGTCACCCCGATGCGCTGGTTCGCGGCCAAGCTCGCGCTGCCCGCCGTCCTCGCGGTGTCTGGGGTGACGGCGCTGAGCGCGCTGTACACCTGGGCCTGGTGGCCGGTCCAGGACCTGCTGCCCGGCCGGAGCTGGCACGGGGACTTCGACACGGTCGGCCCCGCGCCCGTCGCGTACGCCCTGCTCGGCATCGCCGTCGGCGCGGTCGCGGGGCTGCTGATCAAGCGCACGCTCGTCTCGATGGCCGTGACACTGGTCGCCTTCGAGTTGCTGACCTGGGCCGTCGCGGCGCTGCGCCCGCATCTGGCACCGTCCAGCACGCGGGTCGGCAAGGACTTCCCGACCCTGAACAGCATGGACTGGGGGTGGCGGCGGGGGTACGTCACCGCGACCGGCGGCCACCTGCCCGAGGAGACGTGCTCGAACGGCTCGGTCGTACAGCGGCAGTGCCTCACCGATCACCACGTGGTCGGCGAGTTCAGCGACTATCACCCCGCCTCGCAGTTCTGGTCGCTCCAATGGACGCAGGCGGGGCTGGTCGTGGTGCTCGCGGCGCTGTTCGCGTGGTTCGCGGTGCGGTGGATGCGGCGCGGCAGCCGCTGAGAGGCGCGGTTCCCGGGCCCCGAGGCGATTCCGCGACGTCTCCGGCAGCACCGTCGACGCCGCGGGGTAGCGTCCCGATTTCCTAAGCGCCATGTGCGCGTTACCGGCGATTCAATTGCGGTTGCGAGCATCGCTGAATGCAGCCCGCTGTGCCCGATCCCCCCGACCGCAGGCTCCGCGCCGCCCACGAGCCGCTTTCCGACGCGCCCGCGGTACCGCTCGCGCGGAACAATGGCCACATGCTGCATTCTCCGCAGGAGCGTCCGTCGGACCCCCGGAAGACCGCACGGAGCGCACGGAACGCCAGGAACGCGACGAACCCAGTCCCGGCCGACCCGCCGCCGCAGCCCTCGGTCGGCTCCATAGCGGCGCACCGCCCGCACGCCGTGGGCGCGCCCGCCGTCCCGGGGCTCGACCCCGACCTGGACGCGGACCCCGACGCGTACGACGAGGAAGCCTCCCGGCACGCGGACGGCGGGGACCTGCCGCAGGGCCGCTTCCTGGACCGGGAGCGCAGTTGGCTCGCATTCAACGAACGGGTGCTGGAACTCGCCGAGGACCCGGCGACGCCGCTCCTCGAACGGGCTAATTTCCTGGCCATTTTCGCCGGCAACCTGGACGAGTTCTTCATGGTCCGGGTCGCGGGACTCAAGCGGCGCATCGCGACCGGCGTGGCGACCCGCTCGGCGTCCGGGCTCCAGCCCCGCGAGGTGCTGGACCTGATCTGGACCCGGTCGCGGGAGCTCATGGCCCGGCACGCGGCCTGCTACCAGCAGGACGTCGCCCCCGAGCTCGCCGAGCAGGGCATCCACCTGATCCGCTGGCCCGAGCTGACGGAGAAGGAGCAGAGCCGCCTCTTCACGCTCTTCCGGCAGCAGATCTTCCCCGTGCTCACCCCGCTCGCCGTGGACCCCGCGCACCCCTTCCCGTATATCTCGGGGCTCTCGCTCAACCTCGCCGTCGTCGTGCGGAACCCGGTCAGCGGGCATGATCACTTCGCACGTGTGAAGGTCCCGCCGCTGCTGAACCGCTTCCTGGAGGCGTCGCCGCAGCGGTACGTGCCGCTTGAGGACGTCATCGCGGCCCACCTGGAGGACCTCTTCCCCGGCATGGAGGTGCTCGCGCACCACATGTTCCGGGTCACCCGCAACGAGGACCTGGAGGTCGAGGAGGACGACGCCGAGAACCTCCTCCAGGCGCTGGAGAAGGAGCTGATGCGGCGCCGCTTCGGGCCGCCGGTGCGCCTGGAGGTCGAGGAGTCCATCGACCCGTACGTGCTCGACCTGCTGGTCCGCGAGCTCAAGGTGAGCGACGCCGAGGTCTACCCGCTGCCCGGGCCGCTCGACCTCACCGGGCTGTTCGGGGTCGCCGCGCTGGACCGGCCGGAGCTCAAGTACCCGAAGTTCGTGGCGGGCACCCACCGGGACCTCGCAGAGGTGGAGTCCGCGTCCGCGCCCGACGTCTTCGCCGCGCTGCGGGAGCGGGACGTCCTGCTGCACCACCCGTACGACTCGTTCTCCACCTCGGTCCAGGCGTTCCTGGAGCAGGCGGCGGCCGACCCGGCCGTGCTGGCCATCAAGCAGACGCTGTACCGCACCTCGGGCGACTCGCCGATCGTGGACGCGCTGATCGACGCCGCCGAGTCCGGCAAGCAGGTGCTGGTCCTGGTGGAGATCAAGGCGCGCTTCGACGAGCAGGCCAACATCAAGTGGGCGCGGAAGCTGGAGGAGGCCGGCTGCCATGTCGTCTACGGGCTGGTGGGGCTCAAGACGCACTGCAAGCTCTCCCTCGTGGTGCGCCAGGAGGGCGACACGCTGCGCCGCTACTCCCATGTGGGGACCGGCAACTACCACCCGAAGACCGCGCGGATGTACGAGGACCTCGGGCTGCTGACCGCCGACGCGCAGGTGGGCGCGGACCTCTCGGACCTCTTCAACCGGCTGTCCGGCTACTCCCGGCGGGAGAACTACCGGCGGCTGCTGGTCGCCCCCAGGTCGCTGCGCGACGGCCTGCTCTCGCGGATCGCCAAGGAGATCGCGGGCCACCGCGCGGGACGGCCCGCGTACATCCGTATCAAGGTCAACTCGATGGTGGACGAGGCCGTCATCGACGCGCTGTACCGGGCGGGCAAGGCCGGTGTGCCGGTCGACGTGTGGGTGCGCGGCATCTGCGCGCTGCGGCCCGGCGTGGCCGGGCTGAGCGAGAACATCCGGGTGCGCAGCGTGCTGGGACGCTTCCTCGAACACTCGCGGGTGTTCGCCTTCGGGAACGGTGGCGAGCCCGAAGTCTGGCTCGGCAGCGCCGACATGATGCACCGCAACCTCGACCGGCGCATCGAGGCGCTGGTACGGGTCACCGACCCGGCCCACCGCGCCGCGCTGAACCGGCTGCTGGAGTCGGGCCTGTCCGACTCCACCGCCTCCTGGCACCTCGGCCCGGACGGCGGCTGGACGCGGCACGCCACGGACGGGGACGGCCGGCCGCTGCGGAACGTGCAGGAGATGCTCATAGACGCCCGGAGGCGCCGGCGTGGCTCATCAGCGACCCCATGACCGGCCGGTTCCCCCGCTGGGCGCGGCCGGTGTTCCCGCGCCGGGCCGCGCGGACCGTTACGAAGACAGCCTCCGGGGCCTTAGGGACCTCCGGGGGGAGGACACGATGACGAACAACGCGGCAGCCGCTCTGCCGGCCCCTGCCGGACCGTCCGACCCGACCGCCGCCGACGTGCTCTCCCGCTACCTCAACGCGCGGTCCGCGGACTTCCTGCGGAGCCTGCGGCTGCACGCGGAGAGCGGCGCCGACGCGGACGACGCCGTCGAGGCGGCCCGGCTGCTGCGCCGCTCCGCGCGGCGGATCAGCGGGGCGCTGTACGTCTACCGCCCGCTGACGGACACCGACTGGTCGGACGGGCTCCGCACGGAACTCGCCTGGCTGTCGGGCACGCTGGCGCGCGAGCACGCGTACGCGGCGCGGCTGGCACGGCTGCGGGGCGCGCTGCACCGTCTCTCCGGGGCGGCCGACCGGCCGCAGCAGGCGCGGGCGGCGGAGCGCGAGGGCGAGCGTCCGGCGAGCGCGCTGACGGTGGGCGCGGCGCGCGCCGGGGCGCTGCTGGAGCGGCAGTTGACGCTGGCGCGGACGCGCGCGCACTCGGCGGCGCTCCAGTCGCTGGGGTCCTCGCGCTTCCACGCGGTGGCCGACGCGGTCGCCGTACTCGCCTCCGAGGCGCCGCTGGACCCCGCCGCCGAGGACCTGCTGGCCCACCAGGCGCTGCCGCGGCTGGCCGGCCACACGCACCAGCGGCTCATCGAGGCGGTGCAGGCGCTGCCGCTGGGCCTGGCCGGACACCCGTACAACGCCGA
Source organism: Streptomyces sp. NPDC057654 (assembly GCF_042800135.1). NCBI lineage: Bacteria > Bacillati > Actinomycetota > Actinomycetes > Kitasatosporales > Streptomycetaceae > Streptomyces > Streptomyces sp. NPDC057654. Next base: position 9,875 of record NZ_JBHVHQ010000056.1, read on the forward strand.
GGCGCTCGTCCACGGCCTGGCCGCCGCCGAGACCGCCGACGCGCCGCCCGCCGCGGAGCGCCAGGACGCGCCGTGGCACCACGTACGGCAGCTCGTACGGCTGCGCCGGTACGCGCAGGAGGTGCTGGACGTGCCGGGCCTGGGCGCACCGGGTTTCCCCGACGACGAGGGGGAACCCGGCTTCGCGGCCCGGCTCCTGGGCGCGAGCCAGGCCCTGGACCGCCACCGCGACGCCGCCGAAGCAGCCGCCGCGGCGGCCTCCGCCGCCCGTACGCCCCGTATCGCCCCGGCCACCGCGTACGCTCTCGGCGTGCTCCACGCCGATCAACGGCACGAGGTGGAGGCGGCGAGGTTCTCCTTCGGGCGGATCTGGCAGCGGCTGACGGCGGCGCCGGCGAAGACGGCACCGTGACGGCGGGGGCTCGGTGGCAGGTGTGGACGGACGAGTGACGGGCGGAGCGACGGAATGACCATGGTGGACGGGACCATCCGCGCGGCGGGCTGCGTACTGTGGCGGCGGGGCCCGGCGGACGGAAAGCTGGAGATCGCCCTCGTACACCGCCCCAAGTACGACGACTGGTCCCACCCCAAGGGCAAGCTGAAGCGCGGCGAGGACGCTCTGACCGGCGCCAAGCGCGAGGTGCTGGAGGAGACGGGCATGCACTGCGCTCCGGGCCCGGTACTCCCCACCGCCCACTACATGGCGGGCCCCCGCCCCAAAGAGGTCCGCTACTGGGCGGCGGAGGCGACGGAGGGCTCTTTCGAGCCCAACCGGGAAGTGGACCGCCTGCTGTGGCTGTCACCTGCGGCGGCGCGCGCCCGCCTGACGCAGGAACGCGACCGGCCCCTGGTGGACGCCCTGTTGGCGGCCCTGCATCTGGCGTGACGCGGCCTCACTTGATCTGATCAGGTGGCCGACGCGGCAGGGCGCGCCCTGATGACGAGGGCGGCCAGGGCCATCATCAGCGCTCCGAAGACGGCGGCGCAGGCGAACACCGTGAAGCCCGCGCCGGCGTTGCCCGCGGCGAGGAGCTCGCCGCCGACCCACGGGCCGAAGACGGCTCCGAAGCGGCCCATGCCGGAGACCCAGCCGAGGGCGGTGGGGCGGTCCTCGTCGCTGTGGTGGGCGCCCACCGTCGCGTAGACCATGGCCTGGGCGGAGAAGAGCAGCAGGCCCGCGAGGAAGACCACCGCGTACAGGGCGCCGACCGGCATCTTGACGCCCATGAGGTAGACGAAGACGGCGGTCAGCAGGAACCACGCGATGACGACGGTGCGCGGGCCGACCCTGTCGGCCGCGCGGCCGGCGATGAGCATGCCGCAGATGCCGCCGACGTTCAGGAACGTCGAGAACAGGAGCGAGTCACCGGTGTCGTAGCCGAGATCGACCATGATCTTCGGCAGCCACTGGCCGACGCCGTAGACCAGGAGCAGACCGGCGAAGGACGTCAGCCAGAAGCAGAGTGTGGTGTTCCACCGGCCGCCCCGGAAGAGGTTCTTCAGCGCGTCCAGCTTGTCCGTGCCGCTCTCCTTCGTCTCGGGCAGCGCGGTGCCGAAGTCGGCGGCGAGCGTCTCGGCCTCGGCGCGGCGGCCACGGGTGAGCAGGTTGGCCGGCGACTCGGGCAGCAGCTTGAGGGCGACGGGCAGCAGCACCAGCGCCGGGACCGCGGAGGCGATGAAGGCCGAACGCCAGCCGAAGTCCTCGACGAGCCACAGCGCGATGAGCGGGGCCAGGGCGCCGCCGGTCTGGTGCGCGGTCATGATGACGCCGGTGGCGAGGGCGCGGCGGCCCCGGGAGGCGAACTCCATCCCGTACGAGATGGCGATCGGCAGCAGCGCGCCGAGCCCGAAGCCGCACACGAGGCGGAAGAAGCCGAACTGGCCGGAGGTCTGGGACCAGCCGGTGCCCAGCGTGGCGAGGGTGAAGAGCGCGACGCTGACGAAGACGGTGTTGCGGCGGCCGATCCAGTTCGACGCCATGCCGGACAGGATCGTGCCGATCAGCATGCCGAAGGTGGAGTAGCTGCCGATGGTGCCCGCGGTGGCGGCGGTGAGCCCGAGGCTCTTGCCGCCGAGCATCTTCGGGAGCACGGAGCCGTAGATGAACGTGTCGATGCCGTCGAGGAGGACGAGCCCCCAGCACAGGGCGATGACGGCGGTACGGCTTCTGCGGGCGGGTAACCCGCTTGTCCGGGGGAGCGGGGAGGTGGCGGAGGGGGCGGCGGAGGACGTCATTGTTCCCTCTCGTGCGGGGCGGCGGGGGAGCGGGGCATCAGGGCGGGGCCCTGATGTCTGGCTGCAAGGGCGGCAGGGGACAGGGCGGCAGGGCGGCAGGGCGATGGGGCGGTAGGACAGTCAGGCCGGGCAGGCTGGACAGGCCGGGTTGGACCGGGCGGGCCGGTTCGGACCGGCAGGCGGGGTTGGGCCAGGTCATACCGGCCAGGCCGATCAGGCCTGGGCGGGTGGCGTGCCGTGGGTGTGGAACGACGCGATGGTCCGCAGACCCCACGCCTGGCCCTTCGCGCGCTCCTCCTCGGTCCACGTGATCAGCGGCCAGTCGGGGGCGAGCACGAGGCGGCTGAGCGGGTTGCACAGTTCGATGCGGTTGCCGCCGGGCTCGTAGACGTACAGGAAGAACGTCTGCTGGATGGCGTGCTTGTGCGGGCCCGTCTCGATGAAGACGTCGCTGTCGATGGCGAGGTCGGCGGCGCGCAGGATGTCCTCGCGGGTGTCGGTCGCGAAGGCGATGTGGTGCAGGCGGCCCGTGCTGCCGGTCCAGTCCTCGGTGTAGACGACGTCGTACGACTTATCGGTGAAGGTGAGCCAACGGGCGGCGATCTCGCCGGAGTCGAGCTGGATCTGCTCGGTGGGGCGGGCGCCCAGGACGTGCTGCTGGAACTCGGCGTTGGCCAGGACGTCGGCGGCCAGGAAGTTGACGTGGTCCAGGCGCCGCACCCCCACTCCCCGGTTGGGCTTGGCCTGCGGCTGGTTCTTCAGGGCGGGCCGGAGGCCGCCGGGGGCCGTGTAGTGCTCGCTCTCCCAGTACAGGGCGTGTTCGTGGCCGTCGGGGTCGGTGGTGACGTACAGCTTGCCGAGGCCGGGCTCGTCCTCGGTCCAGTGGCCGGTGCCGCCCGCGTCCTCGACGGCCCGCACGCGGCGCAGGAGCGCCTCCTCGCTGGAGACGCGCAGGGCGAGCCGGCCGAGGCCGGGCCGGTCGCGGGCGGTGAGGACCAGGCTGTGGTGCTCGTAGTCGTCGAAGGTGCGCAGGTACACGGTGTCGCCGCGCTGTCCGTTGACGGTCAGGCCGAGGAAGTCGGTGAAGAAGACGACGGAGGCGTCCAGGTCCGGGGTGAACAGCTGGGCGTGCCCGATGTGGGCGATGTCGCCGAGCGGGGGAGTCATCCTTGGCCTCCTGCGGTGGGTGCGGTCAGCGGAGCCGTCTCGGGTGACCGGGGGAAGACGGCGCCGTCGAAGATCTTGCGGGCCGTGCGGACCACGGCGGTGCGGCGGGCGCGGAGCGGGTCGTTGCGGAGCAGGTCGTTGCGAAGCGGGTCGTCAGGGGAGGGGGCGGTGGCCGGGGGGCCGCTTTCGATGTCGGTGAATCCTGTGGGGTGCTCGATGCGCAGCCGTTCGCCCTGCTCCGGGAGCCCCTGCTCCGGGAGCGCTGCGATGCCGTGCGCGACGCTTCCCTCGATGCGCAGCCCGGCGGCCACACTCGCCGCGCCGAGGACGCCGATCGAGGTGTGGCAGCGGACCGGGATGAAGGTGCGCGTGGTGACCGCGCCGCCGTGGCGTGGCGGGGCGAGGAGGGTGAGCTTGGGCACGGTCGCGGCCGGGACGTCGCCGAGGCCCATCAGCTTCCCTGCCGCGAGCCGGATTTCCCGTAGCCGTTCGGCGAGTGCGCCGTCGGCCTCCAGGGCGTCCGGCTCCTCGTAACCGGTGACCCCGAGGTTCTCGGCGGGGATCAGGACCGTCGGCATGCCGTTGTCGACGCAGGTGACCTCGGTGCCGGCGACGGTGTCGCGCACGTTCCCGGTGGGCAGCAACTCACCGTCGCCCGAAGGGAATTCGATGGCTATGGCGGCTGCTGTCCCCGGTACGCCGGAGATCTCCGTACCGCCTTCGTATCCGCCTGTGTAGTCGACGCGTCCGCCCGGTGTCGGGAACGTCGCCGTGGCGAGTGCGCCGGAGTTCACCATGCGGATGCGTACGGACGTCTCGACGTCGCCGGGGGCGACCAGGCCGCGTTCGACGGAGAACGGGCCGACTCCGGCGAGCAGGTTGCCGCAGTTCTGGCGATCCGACACTTCCGCTGCACAGACGCCTACTTGAAGGAAGAGATAGTCGACGTCGACTTCGGGGGCGGCGGATAAGGACACCACGGCGACCTTGCTCGTCAGCGGGTGGGCTCCGCCGAGTCCGTCGATCTGGCGGGGGTCCGGGCTGCCCATGATGCGGAGTAACAGGCCGTCGCGGGCAGCTGGTTCGGAGGGCAGGTCTTCGGCCAGGAAGTACGCGCCTTTGGACGTGCCGCCGCGCATCAGCATGCAGCGCACTCCCGGGGACCCGGTCACGAAGCGCCTTCTGTGAAGGCCGCGTCTGCCGTGTATGCCGCGTATGCCGCGTATTCTTCGTACGTCCGGTACTCGACGCCGAGCTGCTGGAGGGTGTCCCGCAGCCCGTAGCGGTCCAGGCCGAGCCGGCCCTCCAGGAAGGCGGCGCGGGCTCCGGCCTCCTTCTGCTCGCGGGCCGCGGACGCCTCGGCGGTATGCCGGGCGTGTCGGCGCTCGACGACCACGACGCCGTCGTCGTCGGCGACGATCACGTCACCGGGGCGGATCACCTGGCCGCCGATCGCGACGGGCACGTTGACGCTGCCGCCGGTCGCCTTGACGGTGCCCTGCGGGCTGACGGCGGCGGACCAGGCGGGGAAGCCCATCGCGCGCAGTTCGGCGGTGTCCCGGATGCCGGTGTCCAGGACGGCGCCGCGTACGCCGCGACGCGCGAGGGCCGTGGCGAACAGCTCGCCGAACAGGCCGTCCGTGCAGGGGGAGGTGGTGGTGACGACGAGGATGTCGCCCTCGCCGCACTGCTCGACCGCCGCGTGGATCATGAGGTTGTCGCCGGGCCAGGACAGCACCGTGACGGCGGTGCCCGCGACGCGTACGCCCTGCTGGACCGGGCGCAGGTGCGTGCCGAGGAAGCCGGTGCGGCCCATCGCCTCGCCGATGGTGGCCGTGCCGTGGCGGGCGAGCGCCTCGACGTCCTCCGCCTCGGCTCTGGGCGGACCGGTGACGATGACGCCGGGCATCAGGCGAGCTCCTTCGCGATCTGCGGGTACGGGCGCATGTAGGCCTCGGCCATGGTCTTGTGGGCGAGGCCCAGGTTCGGACCGGCGTTCCGCTTGAGCTGCACTCCTCGGCGTACGGCGAGATCCGTGTAGTAGTCCCACAGGTGTTGCTGTGCGCCCAGGCACTCCATGGCCTTGCGCTTGGTCTCCCACACCTCGGTGATGTCGAGCAGCACCTCGGGTTTGAAGCCGCTCATCTCGGGCTGGTGCGGCTCGAAGTAGAAGACGGGCGGGGCGCCGATGATCTCGCCCTCGCCGGGGTAGCCGATGGCCTGCGCGAGGACACGGGCCTCCAGGGCCATGCGGTTGGCCGCGGGGTGGTCGATGTTGTACGGGTCCGCCACCGGGTGCGTGAGTACGGCGTCGGGCTGGGCGGCGCGGTAGGCGGCGACGAGCTGATCGGTCAGCTCAGGGGTGGCCACCAGGGGATAGTCCCCGGCGTCGAAGAAGCGGACCTCGGCGCCGAGCGCGGCGGCAGCGCGTTCGGCCTCGTCGCGTCGCAACTCCTTGATCTCGTCGAGCTTCCGGCCCTCACGCCATGCCTTGGCGGACTCGCCGCGCTCGCCGAAGGTCAGGCACGCGATGGTGACCTTCTCGCCGCGGGCGGCGGCCAGGGCGATGGCGCCGCCCGCCCGCCACACGAAGTCCCCTGCGTGTGCGGCGACGACGAGGGTCGATCGGGGCGGGGCGGCGGTGGCGGGCGGTGCGCCGGTGCCGTGGGTCATGCTGCGTCTCCTTGATGACAGGTGTGCACCCGTTGACGACTGGTGTGCACTCGCTGATGACAGGTGCGCCCGCCCCGGGAGCGCGTCAGTCGGCGCGCAGGGCGTCGAGCACACTGCTGAGGTGGGCGCGAACGGCCGCCTCGGCCGCTTGCGGATCCCTGGCGCGGATCGCCTCGATCACCGCCAGGTGCTCACTCAGGGACTGCTGCGGACGCCCGGGACGCAGCGCCAACTGGAAGCGATGGCGCACCAGTTGAGCATTGAGCCGCTCCAGGAGGGCGACGGCCGTGCGCTGGCCGGAGATGTTCCGGATCAGTGCGTGCAGATCGTGGTTGAGCTCGGAGTAGGTGACCGGGTCGCCGTCGGCGACCGCCTTGGCCATGGCTTCCCCCGCGCCGGTCAGCTCGTCGAGCTGCGCGTCGGTGGCGACCTCCGCCGCCTTGGCCGCACACAGCCCTTCGAGCGCCATCCGGCACTCCGTGATCTCCACGGCCTCCTCGACGGTGACCACGCGCACCCGCGATCCGCGGTTACGAATCCGCTCGACCAGACCTTCGGAGGTGATCTCCAGCAGCGCGGCGCGCATGCTGGCACGCGTGACGCCGTACTGCTCGGCGAGCTCGTTCTCCATCAGCCGCTGCGCCGGAGCCATTTCGCCCTGCGTGATCGCCTTCCGCAACCGTTCCAGCGCGTACTGCTTGGCCTGCTCTCCGGAGCCTGGATGGGCTTCCTTCGGCATGTGCCCTCCCTGAGTGAGTGCGTATCGACGCTAAATCTAGGCGAACAGAATTGTCAACGATTTTGTTCACACTTGAGCGGCGTACGGAGGGCGGGGCGGGGGAGGGGTGGTTGGTGGTGGAACGCCTCGCGGTGGCGGCGTGCCGTCGAGCGCATGCGCGAAGCCGCCAATCGGGCGCGCGAGGTGCGGGTTTGGCGGTATTGTGACCGCGTCATCACGCTCCGTGTGTACGTACGGAGCGGCCCTCAGTGGTGCTGACAACACCGGTCTGAGGGCCTTCACCGCGAGTGGAAGAAAAGGTCCCACTGAGATGCTCCGGCATGTTATCGCGCCCGTCAGGCGCTATGTGAAGGCGTCGCACGACGTAGTCCGTCATCGCCGTCTGGAGAGCGATGCGAAGGTCCTCCTCCTGTACGTACAGGGGCTGCCCGAGTCCGAGGCGGCGAGGCCGTTGGGCGAGCATGCGGCGCAGCTCGGGATCAAGGGGCGGGCGTTCCAGAAGGCGAAGCAACAGCTGGTGGAGGGTGGCTACTTCCATGACTGGAGGTGGCAGGGTGAGCGGGGCCGCTGGATGACGGACCAGGTGTTCGCGAATGTGGTCCTGAGTGCGGAGGAGGCGGTGCGGGTACGGGACGGCGACGGGTCGGCCTCGCCGAATCCGCAGCCGTGTCCGCAACCGAGTGCGCAGATTCCGACGGTCGGTGGGCCGACGGGCCGGAGGGCCGGTGGTTATCTCCGTAAGAAGAAGAATGAGGAGAAGAACTCCTCCCACCCACCCACCATCGCTCCGCGTGAAGAACCGAGGGAGCAGGACCACTGCCCGGCTGGACCGGCACCGGACGCCCCTCCGGACCCTTCTTCGGTCCCTTCTTCGGCCCCCTCCTCGGACCCCTCTTCGGACCCCCACGAACCACTCCGGCGAGCGATCCTCGCCCCTCACTTGGCCGAGGCCGAACGAGTCCTGCTGTCGCTCCGTCACGCCGACCGCCGACTGCGCCTCGGCGTAGCGGAGGCCAGGGAACTCGCGGGTGCCGCCGCCGAGTGGTTTCTCCGCGGGGCACGGTCCGGGGAGCTACGAGAAGCCCTGACCACCGGCCTCCCACCCGAAGGGGTGCGCTACGCCCCGGGGTTCGTACGCCGCCGCCTCACGGACAAACTGCCGGAGGTCCGCAGCATCCCGGAGCAACAACAACGCGCCCGCGAGGCCGAACCGCCAACCCCGCCACCCCAGTTCACAACCTGCCAGGGCACCGGCAACGAACACGTCTTCCGGCCCGTAGCCGACGAGACGTACTGCGGCCCATGCCGACAGGAGCGAGCCGAAGCAGCCTATTCCGCCGCCCACGCCGAACCGATCTGACGACCGTTCGGTGGCCCACGACCATGGGCTTCAGCCCGTGCCGCCTCCCGGAAGATGGGCCACTACAAGAGCGGCGGCTTCCTCCGGCGTCGCTACTTCGCCCAGAAGGGTGGTGTAGCCGGACGTGTAGACCGTATAGGGCGGCTTGCCACAGACGATGAAAGGCAAGTTGTCGTCGTTCCCGGCCGATGACGGGGCAGATCGCAGGAACTTCAAGATGCCGTGGCTCGGCCACGGGTAGAGGCTGCGGAGTTCCGGCTGGGCGTACGCGGCTTCGATGACCAGCGGATCCCCTTGCCGGGTTCCCGGAGTACGTTCCAGCAGCTGACGCCAGGCCGTGGGGATGTCGGGAGCTTCAGGCATGAGCCATTTTCGGAGGTTGCGGGGGGCTCGGGCAAGTGGCATGGGGGTAGTTCGCCGTAGCCCCTCCCCCTCTACTGAGACCGTGTCCTACGTGGCGAGGGCCGGGCAGTCTGATTCGCGGCCGTGGGGCTTGCGATCCGATGATGCGGCTCCACGAAGGCATCTGGTCGCTGCCGCAGATCACCAGTGCCAAGTCGGCGCGGACTGGCACGCGGCGGCGGTGCGGAATTGCTGTCCGCGATGGACATGCGGTTCGCATCGCGCGAACACGCCGGAATGGCCCGGATGGAGTGCAGACTGGGAATCACGCGGATCGGAAACGGATGGGTGAACCGGCCCGTGTGGGACAGCGAACTTCGTCATCCACACTGCCGCCCTTCCGCCCGGCCCGGCGTCGCCCGCGCCGCAGCCGAAGCGGCCGACGCCGCGGCCCAGTCGACCTCACACGGCCTGCGAAAGGGCGACGAACTCCTCAACGGACTCTTCGGTGAACCCGCCGCAGCGCGTCTGGCCGAGGCCGCACCGGCCGCCGGCGCGCAGACCGGCGACGGAGAGCGTCACCTGAACGTCGTCGCGGATCTCTCCCCCCCCGAATCCGCCGGTGGCGGAACCAGTGCAGGTGGGCAAAGGCACGCTCCACGAACGGCGTTGGGTTCCAAGCCCGGAGCCGCGCTCGGCGTCCCGGCGGGCGATCCCCGGCTTCACTCCGAGCGCCCATGGGAGGCGGCGGCACTTGTCATGGCCGTAGCCGAGGCGGGCCATGGTTCTGACCCGGCCAACAGGGCTTCGTCCCGTCTTGGGCCTACGGCCCACAGCGCGGGGGCGGTTGGGCGGGGCGGTATTGCGCTCGGCCGGGTGCGGGTTTCGTCTCGGACCCTCCGGGTCCAAGGCGCTGGCAGCGGAGGGGGAGGGGCGGGGCGGGTGTTGTTGCGCTGTCTGCGGCGGTGTTCGTGGCTGGGGTGCAGGCTGGCTCCGCTGCGCTGCG
>NZ_JBHVHQ010000057.1:0-19349 GCF_042800135.1 Streptomyces sp. NPDC057654
CCCCCCACGGGATCCGGCCGGGAGCCTGGACGCCGGTTCGCACCGGCGTACGCCTTGACGCGATCTGCCGGGACGCGTACATACGGGAGGGCCGCTCAAAGCTCCCCGGGCACGTCGCCCCGGCCACGCGTGGCCGGCATCGTCCCCCAAGACGATGCAGCACTGCCTGGTTAGACCTGCGACCCCCGCCAATGGTTACCCCCCGATCACTGTGATCTGCGTCTCTTGCCATAAGGGACGTAAAAGGGCAAGAGCCCCGATCTGAAGATCAGGGCTCTCGGGTGTGGGTGTTGTGTCACTTATGTGGATTAGGTGAAGGAACGGAGCCTCAGGCTGTTTGTCACCACGAAGACCGAGGAGAAGGCCATCGCGGCCCCCGCGATCATCGGATTGAGCAGCCCGGCCGCCGCGAGCGGCAGCGCCGCCACGTTGTAGCCGAAGGCCCAGAAGAGGTTGCCCTTGATGGTGGCCAGGGTCCGGCGGGAGAGCCGGATCGCGTCCGCCGCCACCCGCAGATCGCCGCGTACGAGCGTCAGATCGCCCGCCTCGATCGCCGCGTCCGTCCCCGTGCCCATGGCCAGCCCCAGGTCGGCGGTGGCCAGGGCCGCCGCGTCGTTGACGCCGTCGCCGACCATCGCGACCGTACGGCCCTCGCGCCGCAGCCGCTCGATGACGTCCACCTTGTCCTGCGGCAGCACCTCCGCGAAGATCCTGTCCTCCGGACGGTCCAGACCGATCTCCCGGGCCACCGACTCGGCCACCGCCCTGTTGTCGCCGGTCAGCAGCACCGGGGTGAGCCCCAGCGCCCGCAGTCGCGTGATCGCCTCCGCGCTGGACTCCTTCACGGTGTCGGCCACCGCGAGGACACCCCGAGCCGCGCCGTCCCAGGCCACCGCCACCGCCGTGCGCCCCTCGGCCTCGGCCGCCGCCTTCGCCGCGGCCAGCTCGGCCGGCAGCTCGATCGACCAGTCGCTCAGCAGCTTCTCGCGCCCCACCAGCACCGCGTGCCCGTCGACCACGCCCTGGACGCCGAGCCCGGCCACGTTCTCGAAGTTCTCCGGCACGGGCAGCGGGCCCGCCTGCGCGATCGCGCCGTCCGCGATGGCACGGGCGATCGGGTGCTCGGAGGCGTGCTCCAGCGCCCCGGCCAGCCGCAGCAGCTCCCGCTCGGCCACGCCCGGCGCGGCGACCACGTCGTGCAGCCCCATCCGGCCCGTCGTCACCGTGCCCGTCTTGTCCAGCACCACGGTGTCCACCCGGCGCGTGGACTCCAGCACCTCGGGGCCCTTGATGAGAATGCCCAGCTGCGCGCCCCGGCCCGTACCGACCATCAGGGCGGTCGGCGTCGCGAGCCCCAGGGCGCACGGGCAGGCGATGATCAGCACCGCCACGGCCGCCGTGAACGCGGCCGTCGCGTCGCCCGTCGCCAGCAGCCAGCCGGCCAGCGTGCCCGCCGCGATCACCAGCACGATCGGGACGAAGACGCCGGAGATGCGGTCCGCGAGGCGCTGCACCTGGGCCTTGCCGTTCTGCGCGTCCTCGACCAGCCGCGCCATCCGCGCCAGCTGGGTGTCCGAGCCGACGCGCGTCGCCTCGACGACGAGCCGGCCCGAGGTGTTCACGGTCGCGCCGGTCACGGCGTCGCCGACGCCCACGTCCACCGGCACCGACTCGCCCGTCAGCATCGACGCGTCGACCGCCGACCCGCCCTCGACGACCGTGCCGTCGGTGGCGATCGTCTCGCCGGGCCGTACGACGAAGCGGTCGCCGACCGCGAGGCGGGAGACCGGTACGCGCTCCTCGCGCCCGTTCCGCAGCACGGCCACGTCCCGCGCGCCCAGCTCCAGCAGGGCACGCAGTGCCGCGCCCGCCTTCCGCTTGGACTTCGCCTCCAGATAGCGGCCGACGAGGATGAAGGTGGTCACCCCGGCCGCGGCCTCCAGATAGATGGACGAGGAACCGCTCGTACGGGAGACGGTGAGGTCGAAGCCGTGCCGCATCCCGGTCATCCCGGCGTCGCCGAAGAACAGCGCCCACAGCGACCGGCCGAGGGCCGCGAGGGTGCCGATGGAGACGAGGGTGTCCATGGTGGCCGCGCCGTGCCGGGCGTTGGTCCAGGCGGCGCGGTGGAAGGGGAGCGCGCCCCAGACCACGACGGGCGCCGCCAGCGTCAGGGAGAGCCACTGCCAGTTGTCGAACTGGAGGGCGGGGACCATCGCCAGCAGCACGACGGGCACGGACAGGGTCAGCGAGACGAGCAGCCGCTGCCGCAGCGCGGCCGTCTCCTCGTCGTCCTTCCCGGCCCCGGACTGTTCCTCGGCGGGCCGGCCGGACTCCGGCGCGGGGGCGGCGGCGGGCTCGGGTTCTGTCTTCGGCTCGGCGCTGTAACCCGTCTTCTCCACGGTGGCGACGAGGTCGCCGACCTCGACGCCGTCGGCGTAGGCGACGCGCGCCTTCTCGGTGGCGAAGTTGACGGTGGCGGCGACGCCGTCCATCCGGTTGAGCTTCTTCTCGACGCGCGCGGCGCAGGACGCGCAGGTCATGCCGCCGATCGAGAGTTCGACCCGGTTGCTGTGCTCCACCGTGGCTTCGGGGGCCGTGCTGGTCATGAAGGATCTCCTGGGAGGAGGGCCGGGCCGTACGGCGGCAGTATCAGCTGAGCGGTACGGCCCGGCGGGGGGAGAGTGCCTCGGTTCCTCGGGGCGTACGGGTCAGGCCCGGCCCACGAGCTCGTAGCCGGCCTCGTCGACGGCGGCGCGGACGGCCTCCTCGTCGAGCGGGGCGGCGGAGACCACGGTGACCAGGCCGGTGTCGGCGACGGCCGCGACGGAGGCGACGCCGTCGAGGGCGGAGAGCTCCTCGCGCACCGCGCCCTCGCAGTGGCCGCAGGTCATGCCGGTCACCTTGTAGACGGCGGTGGTGGCGTTCTCGGCGTTCGTTTTGGCGTTCGTTTCGGTAGTCATGGCCTCTCCTCAGCTCGTTCGGGCGTCACTCCGGGCGCGCCCGTCGCTTCCTGACAGGATCAACAATATACCCCCTAGGGGTATTCCGCACGGAGGGGATCGAGAGGGCGGCGGGGGCGCGCGAAAGCCCCGCGCCGCGCGGGAGCGCGCGACGCGGGGCCGGGGTGGACAGGGGGCAGGCGTGGGGCGGGCTATGGACGGGCCGGTCACTTCTTGGGGTCGCGGCGGGAACGGTTGCCCGGTCGGCGCGCCACCCAGGCGCGGACGGTGTCGGCGAACCAGAACGGCTTGCCGCCCTCCACCTGGTCGGGCGGCGGCAGCAGCCCATGCTTCCGGTAGGACCGCACGGTGTCCGTCTGCACACCGATGTGGGCGGCGATCTCCTTATAGGACCAAAGCCTCCGGTCGGTCATCTTCGCGCCTCTCCGCGGCGCCGCAGCCACGGAGGGGGGTCCGTCGGGGGAGCTGCTGCGCGGCCGCTCTTGATCACTCAGCCTGTGCCCATTAAGCGACGCTGAGTAATGAGCGAGAGGGGCCTGTTGGCGGTCTGTGACGGAAAGCCCGCGTATGCGTGACGGCTGTGACCAGGTGGAGACGGCTGTGACGAATCGGACGCCGACGGCCGACGCTCGCTCGCCCCCTCAGACGGATCTCAGAGAGCCGCCTCCGCGGCGATCTCCGCCAGGGCCACCGGGCGCCCGGTGAGCCGGGAGCGCTCGCACGCCTCGGCGACCAGCAGCGCGTGCAGCGCCTCCCGGCCGGAGCAGGGGTTCGGGGCCTCGCCGGCGGCCGCCCGTACGAAGGCCGCGAGCTCCGCCCGGTACGCGTCCCCGAACCGTTCCAGGAAGCCGCCCCAGGGGCGTACGGGCGCGGCGGGGCCGCCCGGCTCGGCGGAGGCGAAGGGCGTACGGGCGTCCAGCCCGACCACCAGCTGGCCGCGCTCGCCGGCCAGTTCCATCCGCACGTCGTACCCCGCGCCGTTGTAGCGGGTGGCGGTCGCCGTGACGAGCGTGCCGTCGTCCAGGGTGAGCAGCGCCGCGGCCGTGTCCACGTCGCCCGCCGTACGGAAGAACTCCGCGCCGTTCGCCGAGCCGCGCGCGAAGACCTCCGCCACCTCACGGCCCGTCAGCCAGCGCACGGCGTCGAAGTCGTGCACCAGGCAGTCCCGGATCAGCCCGCCGGACAGCGGCAGGAACTCCGCGGGCGGCGGCGCGGCGTCCGAGGTGACGGCCCGTACGGTGTGCAGACGGCCGAGCCGCCCGGACCGCACCGCCTCGCGCGCCGCCCGGTACCCGGCGTCGAAGCGGCGCTGGAACCCCATCTGGAGCATGGTGCCCGCCGCCTCGACCTCGCGCAGCGCGCGGAGCGTGCCCGGCAGGTCGAGGGCGATGGGCTTCTCGCAGTAGGCCGGCAGCCCGGCGCGGGCCGCCCGTGCGATCAGACCGGCGTGCGCGGCGGTCGCGGCGGCGATCACCACGGCGTCCACGCCCCCGGCGAAGACCGCGTCGACGGACTCGGCGGCCCGTACCCGCGCATGTCTGCCGGTACGGGCCTGCGCGCCGATACGGTCCGCGAGAGCTGCCGCGCGGGCCGCGTCCGCGTCGCCGATCAGCAGTTCGTCGACGCCGTCCGTACCGGCGAGAGCCGTGGCGTGGAACGAGCCGATCCGGCCCGCGCCGAGAAAACCGATGCGCATGAGGGAGCTCCTGACGATCGTCGCGGGCGGGCGGGCGGGTCGGTGACGACGGCTCAGCGGTACAGCTTCGGGCGTTCCACGAGGTCCACCGTCACCCGCTCGCCGGTCGCCTGGGCCCGTACGCCCGCCTCGCAGACAGCCGCCGCCGCGTAGCCGTCCCAGCAGCTGGGGCCCTCGACCGCACCGCGCCGGGTCGCGTCCACCCAGCGCTGCACCTGCCGGTCGTACGCCTCCTCGAAGCGCTCCACGAAGCCGGGGGCGATGCCGGTGCCCCAACGGCCGTCGGCGTTGGTGAACACGCCGTGCTCGTCGCCGATCCGGGCGGTGCCGCGCTCGCCGACCGCCTCGCACGTCACCTGGTAGCCGAAGCCGCAGTTGACGAACAGTTCGGTGTCCACGACCCGGCCCGCCGCCGTCTCGAAGAGGATGAGCTGGGGGTCGCCGAGCCCCTCGGGGGCCGCGCCGGAGGCGGCCGGGCGCAGCACGCGGACGGCGGCGATCTCGTCGTCCAGCAGCCAGCGGGTGACGTCGATCTCGTGCACCGCCGAGTCGTGGATCATCATCGCGTCGGTGAAGCCGGGCGGGGTGCCGACGTTGCGGTGCTTGTTGTGCAGCATCAGGGTGCGGCCGAAGGCGCGTTCGTCGACGAGCCGCTTGAGCTTCAGATAGTCGGCGTCGTAGCGGCGCATGAAGCCGACCTGTACGCGCCGATGGCCGAGCCGCTGTTCCGCCGCCAGGACGCGCAGCGCGGAGGCCGGGTCGGGGGTGAGCGGCTTCTCGCACAGTACGGGCAGGTCGCGCTCGAACGCGGCCAGCAGCGCCGCCTCGTGGGCCGGGCCGGGGGAGGCGACGAGGACGGCGTCGACGTCCGGGGCGGCCATGGCGGTGGCCGGGTCGGCGAGGACCGCGCAGCCCTCGATGCCGTACGCCGCGGCCTCGGCCCGCGCCCGGTCGATGTCGACGACGGCCGCGACGCGCGCGCCGCTGATGACGTCGTTGATGCGGCGCACATGGTCGGCGCCCATCCGGCCGGCGCCGATGACGGCTACGCCGAGCGTTCCCAGCAGAGTCATGTCTTCCTTCGGTCGGTGTCGTGCGGGTCGTGCGGTGCGAACGGCAGTTGCCCCTGACCTGACGGTCACGCCCCGCAGGAGCGCAGGAAGCGCCTGGTGCGTTCGGCGATCGGGAGCGGCGCGTCCGGCGCGCACGGGTACATGTCCTGCTCGACGATGGCGAACAGGTCGACGCCGAGGCGCTGCGCCGCCGCCAGTACGGGCTCCAGCGCGGGCTCGCCGCGGGGCGGTTCGCACATCACGCCCTGCGCGACGGCCGGGCCGAACGGCGTCCCGTTCCGCACGACGTCGGCGAGGATGTCCGGGGCCACCTGCTTGAGGTGGAGATAGCCGATCCGCTCCCCGTAGGTCTCGATGAGCTTGACGCTGTCGCCGCCGCAGTAGGCGTAGTGGCCGGTGTCCAGGCAGAGGTTCACCAGGTCGGGGTCGGTGGCGTCGAGGAACCGTTCCACGTGCGCCTCGGAGTCGATATGGGTGTCGGCGTGCGGGTGGACGACGATGTCGAGCCCGTAGCGGTCGCGCACCTCGCGGCCCAGCCGCTCCATGCCGCTCGCGAGGTGCCGCCACTGCTCGGCGGTGAGTTCGCGGTCCTCGACGATCTCGGCGGTCTTGTCGTCGCGCCAGAAGGAGGGGATGACGACGAGGTGCCGCGCGCCCATCGCGCGCGTCAGGCCGGCGACCTTCGCCACGTGCGCCCAGGTCGCGTCCCAGGTGGCCGGGCCGCGGTGCAGCGCGGTGAAGACCGTGCCGGCCGAGACCCGCAGCCCGCGCCGCCCGGTCTCCTCGCGGAGCCGGTCCGCCTCGCTGGGCAGATAGCCGTACGGGCCCAGCTCGATCCACTCGTAACCGGCCCCGGCGACCTCGTCCAGGAAGCGCTGCCAGGGGACTTGCCGCGCGTCGTCGGGGAACCAGACCCCCCACGAGTCGGGGGCCGAACCGACCCGAATCCGGTCCAGGACGGCTGCTTCGGGGTGAGGTGCGGACATGCTGCGGCTCTCCTTTCACCGGTCGGCGGTGACCGGGAAGGCATAGGCGGGTCGCCGGTCAGCCTCTACGGCGGTCCGGCGACTGTCAAGACTTCGTCCTGACATACGGACTTAAGGACTTTGTCATCCGAGGGTGGTGTGTGAGGCGGCGTGTGAGGCGGTGCGTGAAGTGGCGCGTGAAGTGGCATGCGAGAGCGTTCCCCAGGGTCTCGCGCGGAACGTAAGTATGTAAGGACAAAGCGTTGACAGGGTGTGAATCCGCGGTTAGACCTGTGCCAGGCGGGGCGCTGAGACACCGGGACACCGATAGGCGGACAGGCCGCGCCGAGAGCCCGCGACGGAGCCGCAGAGCCGGGAACGCGAAGGGGTACCTATGACCGAGCCGTACGACCTGATCACGATGGGCCGCATCGGGGTCGACATCTATCCGCTCCAGACCGGCGTGCCGCTGTCGCGGGTGGAGACCTTCGGCAAGTTCCTCGGCGGCTCCGCCACCAACGTCGCCGTCGCCGCCGCCCGCCTCGGCCGTCGCTCCGCCGTCATCAGCCGTACCGGCGCGGACCCCTTCGGCGACTACGTCCATCAGGCGCTGCGCGACTTCGGCGTGGACGACCGGTGGGTCACCCCCGTTGACCGCCACCCCACCCCCGTCACGTTCTGCGAGATCTTCCCGCCCGACGACTTCCCGCTGTACTTCTACCGCCTCCCCAAGGCCCCCGACCTGGACATCCGCCCGGAGGAACTGGACCTGGACGCCGTTCGCGACGCCCGCGTCTTCTGGATGACCGGCACCGGGCTGTGCGAGGAGCCCAGCCGCTCCGCCACCCTCGCCGCCCTGGAGGCCCGCGCAGCTCGTAAGGACAGTGCCGCTCGTAAGGGCAGTGCCGCTCTCAAGGGCAGTGTCGCCGCGCCCGGCCGGCACACCGTCTTCGACCTCGACTGGCGCCCCATGTTCTGGGGTGACGAGCGCGGGGCGGGCGCGAACGGCCCCGCCGCGCGCGCCGCCGCACGCCCCTATTACGAGGCGGCGCTCGCCCACGCCACCGTCGCGGTCGGCAACCTCGACGAGGCCGAAGTCGCAACCGGCGTACGGGAACCGTGGGACTGCGCCCGCGCCCTGCTGGAGACCGGCGTCGAGCTCGCCGTCATCAAGCAGGGGCCCAAGGGCGTGCTCGCCGTCCACCGTGACGGGCGCGTCGCCGAGGTGCCGCCCACCCCCGTCGACGTCGTCAACGGCCTCGGCGCGGGGGACTCGTTCGGCGGGTCCCTCTGCCACGGGCTGCTCAGCGGCTGGGAGCTGGCGCCGGCGATGCGTTACGCCAACGCCGCCGGGGCCATCGTCGCCTCGCGGCTGGCCTGTTCCTCGGCGATGCCGACCGCCGCGGAGGTCGAGGCGTTCCTCGCGGAGCGCTGAACGGCCCCGAGTCCGTACGTACTCCGGCGCTCACGCCCGTACAGCGAAACCCGCCCACGCGCCCCGCACCGCCACAAGGAAGTGAGAACACCCCTTGACCACTCGCATCTCCGATATCGCGGCGACGCGGGCGCGCCATCCCGAGGCCATCGCCGAGGCCGCCGCCGAGCGCCCCCGCCGCCCCCTCGTCGGCGGCACCGGCCGGCTGATGATCATCGCCGCCGACCACCCGGCGCGCGGCGCCCTCGCCGTCGGCGACCGCAAGCTCGCCATGGCGAACCGCGTCGACCTGCTGGAACGCATGTGCCTGGCGCTGTCCCGGCCCGGCGTCGACGGGGTGCTCGCCACCGCCGACATCCTGGAGGACCTGCTCCTCCTCGGGGCGCTCGACGGCAAGGTCGCCATGGGCTCCATGAACCGCGGCGGGCTCGCGGGCGCCGCCTTCGAGATGGACGACCGGTTCACCGGCCACCGCCCCGAGGACCTCGCCCGGCTCCGCTTCGACGCCGGAAAACTCCTGTTGCGCATCGACTACGACGACCCCGGTTCGCTCTCCACCTTGGAGACCACCGCCCGCGTCATCGACGCGATGGCGGCCCTGCGGCTGCCGGTCTTCGTCGAGCCGTTCATCTCCCGCCGCGTCGACGGCCGGGTCAGGAACGACCTCGGCGCGGAGGCCGTCACCACGTCCGTGGCCATCGCCGCCGGGCTCGGCGGCACCTCCGCGTACACCTGGCTCAAACTCCCCGTCACCCGCGACCCCGACGACATGGCCCAGGTCTGCGAGACCTCCACGCTGCCCGTCGTGCTGCTCGGCGGGGAGGTCGGCTCGTCGCCGGAGGGCCAGGCCGGGGCGTACGAGAAGTGGCGCAAGGCGCTGCGGCTGCCCACCGTCCAGGGCCTGGTCGTCGGCCGTTCGCTGCTGTACCCGGCGGACGGGGACGTGACGGCGGCCGTGGACACCGCCGTCGGCCTCCTCTGATCCCCCGAGCCTTGTCCACGACGAATCGACGCCCGCTGTATCCCGCCGCCTCCTCGCAGGAGACTTGATCGCATGACCGTCACCCGCACCTTCCACCTCCCGGCGGGAACCGCCGCCGACGGCCCGTACACCCTCGACATCGGCCCGGAGCGGGCCGGCTGGACCCATTCCAGCCTCCGCGTCCTCGACATCCCGCCCGGCGGCGCGCACACCTTCGCCGCCGGCGACAGCGAATGGATCGTGCTGCCGCTGGCCGGGGCCTGCACCGTCGCCGCCGAGTCGCTGACCTTCGAACTGCACGGCCGCGCCGACGTGTTCAGCGGCGTCAGCGACTTCGCGTACGTACCGCGCGACGCCGAGGCGCGGATCGCGAGTGAGCGCGGCGGACGCTTCGCGCTGACCGGCGCGCGCTGCGAGCGGCGGCTGCCGTTCCGCTACGGGCCCGCGTCCGGCGTCCCCGTCGAACTGCGCGGCGCGGGCAACTGCTCGCGCCAGGTCAACAACTTCGGCGCGGCGGACGTCTTCGACTGCGACCGGCTCATCGCCGTCGAGGTGCTCACCCCCGGCGGCAACTGGTCCTCCTACCCGCCGCACAAACATGACGAGCACCGCCCCGGCGAGGAGTCTCAACTGGAGGAGATCTACTACTTCGAGATCGCCGAGGCGCACGGCGCGCAGGGCGTCGGCTATCAGCGCGTGACCCCCTCGGGCCCCGGCCGTACCACCGATGTGCTGGCGGAGGTCAGGAGCCGGGACACGGTCGTCATCCCCGACGGCTGGCACGGCCCGTCCATCGCGGTCCCCGGCCACACCCTGTACTACCTCAACGTCATGGCGGGGCCCGGCGAGGAGCGCGCCTGGCTGATCCGCGACCACCCCGAGCACGCCTGGCTCCGCGAGACCTGGCCCGAGCAGCCGATGGACCCCCGACTGCCGCTGTACGCCGCGCCGCCCGAGCCGACCACGCCGTCCGGAGGCGCCTGATGCCTACGACCGCTGGTGTGACCCGCCGCCGCACCGTCGCCCAGGCCCTCGTGGAGTTCCTCGCCCACCAGCACACCGAGCGGGACGGGAACCGCCGCCGCCTCGTCAGCGCCTGCTGGGGCATCTTCGGCCACGGCAACGTAGCGGGCATCGGCCAGGCGCTCCTGGAGTCCGAGGGCGCGCTGCCCTACCTCCAGGGCCGCAACGAACAGGCCATGGTGCACGCCGCCGTCGGCTACGCCCGGCAGCGCGACCGGCTCTCCGCGCACGCCGTCACCACCTCCATCGGCCCCGGCGCCACCAACCTCGTGACCGGCGCGGCGCTCGCGACCGTCAACCGCCTCCCGGTGCTCCTGCTCCCCGGCGACGCCTTCGCCACCCGCCCCGCCGACCCCGTGCTCCAGCAGCTCGAAGTCCCCGGCGCGGGCGACGTGTCGGTCAACGACGCGCTGCGGCCCGTATCCCGCTACTTCGACCGCGTGCACCGGCCGGAGGCGCTGATCCCCGCCGCGCTCCAGGCCATGCGGGTGCTCGCCGACCCCGTCGAGACCGGGGCGGTCACGCTCGCGCTGCCGCAGGACGTACAGGCCGAGGCGTACGACTGGCCCGTGGAGTTCTTCGCCGACCGGACCTGGTACGTGCCGCGCCCCGCCCCCGACGCGGGGGCGCTCGCCGAGGCCGCGCGCCTGGTACGGGCCGCCGAACGCCCCCTGATCGTCGCGGGCGGCGGCGTCCACCACAGCGAGGCCGAGGACGCGCTGCGCGCCCTCGCCGACGCCACCGGCATCCCCGTCGCCTCCACCCAGGCGGGCAAGGGCTCGCTGCGCCACGACCACCCGGCGGACGTCGGCGGCATCGGCCACACCGGTACGGCCGTCGCCGACGAACTCGCCCGCACCGCCGACCTGGTGATCGGCGTCGGCACCCGCTACACGGACTTCACCACCGCCTCCTCGACGCTCTTCGCCGTCCCCGGCGTCCGCTTCGCCAACCTCAACATCGCCTCCTTCGACGCCCATAAGCTCGCCGCCCACTCGGTGGTCGCCGACGCGCGGACCGCCTTGGACGCGCTGACGGCGGCGCTCGCCGGACACCGGGTTTCCGGTGCGTACGAGGCCGAGTACGCGGCGGGCAAGGCGCGCTGGGAGGCGCTCGTCGACCGCGCCTTCGCCGCCCCCGACCCAGCCGCCCGGCCCTCCCAGAGCCAGGTCATCGGCGCACTCGACGCCGTCGTCGGGGACGAGGACATCGTCGTCAACGCCGCGGGCTCGCTCCCCGGCGACCTCCACAAACTGTGGCGCGCCCGTTCGCGCCGCCAGTACCACCTCGAATACGGCTACTCCTGCATGGGGTACGAGATCCCGGCCGCCATCGGCGTCCGCCTCGCCGCCCCCGAGCGGCCCGTGTGGGCGCTGGTCGGCGACGGCACGTATCTGATGATGCCCACCGAGATCGTCACGGCCGTGCAGGAGGGCATCGCCATCAAGGTGCTGCTGGTCCAGAACCACGGCTACGCCTCCATCGGCGGCCTCTCCGAGAGCGTCGGCGGCGAGCGCTTCGGCACCGCCTACCGCTTCCGGGCCGCCGACGGCACGTACACCGGGGCGCCGCTCCCCGTCGACCTGGCCGCCAACGCGGCCTCGCTCGGCATGGACGTCATCCGCGTCGGCGCCGTCGGCGAACTGCGCGACGCGCTTATGGTCGCGCGCGCCGCGAAACACCCCACTTGTGTCTATGTGGAGACCGAAACAGCCGACACTGTGCCGGGCGCGCCCGCAGCGCAGGCGTGGTGGGATGTGCCCGTTGCCGAGACCGCGACCCGACCGGCCGCAGTGCAGGCCCGCGAGGAGTACGACCGGCGGGCAGCCGCCCGCCGCCGTCCGTTGTGATCCGCCCCCGTAGGAAAGGTTCAGCGCCATGAAGACCGTCAACCACTGGATCGGGGGCAAGCCCGTCGAGGGCGTGTCCGGCAACTACGGCCCGGTCTACAACCCGGCGACCGGCGCGCAGGGCACCCAGGTCGCGCTCGCCTCCGTCGAGGAGGTCGACGCCGCCGTCGCGGCGGCCAAGGACGCGTACCGCACCTGGGGCACCAGCTCGCTCGCCACGCGCACCGCGATCCTCTTCAAGTTCCGCGAGCTGGTCGCCGCCCACCGGGACGAGATCGCCGAGCTGATCACCGCCGAGCACGGCAAGGTGCACGCGGACGCGCTCGGCGAGGTCGCCCGCGGCCTGGAGGTCATCGAGCTGGCCTGCGCGCTGCCGCTCCAGCTCAAGGGCGAGCTGTCCACGCAGGTCTCCACGCGCGTGGACGTCGCGGCCATCCGCCAGTCGCTGGGCGTCGTCGCGGGCATCACGCCGTTCAACTTCCCGTCCATGGTGCCGATGTGGATGTTCCCCATCGCCATCGCCTGCGGCAACACCTTCGTGCTGAAGCCCAGCGAGAAGGTGCCGTCCGCCGCGTACAAGCTCGGCGCGCTGGCCGCCGAGGCCGGGCTGCCGGACGGCGTCCTGAACATCGTCAACGGCGACAAGGTCGCCGTCGACCGGCTGCTGGAGCACCCCGACATCGCGGCCGTCAGCTTCGTCGGCTCCACCCCCATCGCCCGCCACATCCACACCACGGCCACCGCCAACGGCAAGCGCGTCCAGGCGCTCGGCGGTGCGAAGAACCACATGCTGGTCCTCCCCGACGCCGACCTCGAACTGGCCGCGGACGCCGCGATCAACGCCGCCTACGGTTCGGCCGGCGAGCGCTGCATGGCCGTCTCCGTGGTCGTCGCCGTCGGCGAAACCGGCGACCCGCTGATCGAGAAGATCACCGCGCGCGCCGCCGGGCTGACCATCGGCCCCGGCGACGACCCCGCCTCCGAGATGGGCCCGCTGATCACCAAGGCCCACCGCGACAAGGTCGCCTCCTACGTCACGGGCGCCGCCGCCCAGGGCGCCGAGGTCGTCCTCGACGGCACCGGCTTCACGGTCGAGGGCTACGAGGACGGCCACTGGATCGGCATCTCCCTGCTCGACAAGGTCACCGCGGACATGGACGCCTACCGCGACGAGATCTTCGGCCCGGTGCTGTGCGTGGTCCGCGCGGAGACGTATGAGGAGGCCATCGAGCTGATCAACTCCTCGCGCTGGGGCAACGGCACCGCCATCTTCACCCGCGACGGCGGCGCGGCCCGCCGCTTCCAGCTGGAGGTCGAGGCGGGCATGGTCGGCGTCAACGTGCCGATCCCGGTGCCGGTGGGCTACCACTCCTTCGGCGGATGGAAGGAGTCGCTCTTCGGCGACCACCACATCTACGGCAACGACGGCGTGCACTTCTACACCCGCGGCAAGGTCGTCACCACCCGCTGGCCGGACCCCTCCGACGGAGGCATCAACCTGGGCTTCCCCAGCAACCACTGACCCGGGCGACCACCCGCGCCCGGTACGAGGCCCCTGTCGGACGTCGCCGACGGGGGCCTCACCCCGTCCCGCGCTCCGGTTCGCCCCGGTCCGCACGCCCGCGCGCCGACGAAAATGGCTTGCTCCCCCGGTCGCCGCCTAGCACGATCGGCCTTGTGCGCCCTGTGAACGGCAATGCGAGCGTCAGTCCGAACGCCAATCCAACCGCCGGTCCGAACGCCAGTCCGAACGCCGGTCCGAGCGCCGATCCGTCCGGCGCCCGCGCGGCCCTGCGGTTCGGCGACATCCCCGAAGCCCGGATCGATCGCGCGATCGACCACGCCGGGCTGGTCTTCCACGACACCTACGACGAGGACGAGCGCGCCGGCCACCGCACCTTCCTCCGGCGCTGCGAACGCGTCGGCGCGTACGACGGCGAGCCTCTCGTGGGGCTGCTCGCGGCCGTCCCCCTCCAACTGTCCATACCCGGCGGCCAACTGCCGTGCTCCGGAGTGACCTTCGTATCCGTCGCGCCGACCCACCGGCGGCGCGGAGTGCTCACCGGCATGCTCGACGAACTGTGGCGACGGTGCGCAGCGGCCGGTCAGCCGCTCGCCGTGCTGTGGGCATCCGAGGCCGCGATCTACGGCCGCTTCGGCTTCGGCCCCGGCACCCAGCTCCAGACCGTGGAGATCGACTCGTCCCGCCCGCTCGACCTCCGCGTCACCCCGGACCCGCGCCCGCTGCGGCTCGTACCCGCCGCCGACGCGCCCGCCGTCATCGGCCCCCTCTACGAGGCGACCCGCGGCGAGCGCGCGGGCCGCTTCGCCCGCGACGTGTACTGGTGGAGCGAGTCCGTCCTGCCCGAGAAGGCCGAGGACGAGGACGACCTCGGCCCGCCGCGGGTCGTCGTGCTGGGCGGGGACCAGCCCGCGGGCTATGCGATCTACCGCGTCCGCGACACCGGAGGCGACGCGCCCGACGCCGTCGAACTCATCGAGCTGGAGGCGGAGACGCCGGCGGTCGCGGCGGCCCTGTGGAAGTACCTCGCCGACATCGACCTGACCGCGAAGGTACGGGCCTGGGCCCGCCCCGCCGACGACGTCCTGCCCCTGATCGCCGGCGACCGCGACCAGGTCCGCGTCGTCCGCGAGGCCCCGGCCCTGTGGGTCCGCCTCGTGGACGTGACCACCGCCCTGACCGCCCGCTCCTGGGCGGCCCCCGTCGACCTCGTACTCGACCTGCGCGACGCGGCGCTCCCCGCCAACGAGGGCCGCTTCCGCCTGACGACGGACGCCAAGACCTGCACGTACGAGCGGGTCACCGATCCGGCCGACCTCTCCCTGGACGTCCGCGAGCTGTCGGCCTGCTACCTGGGCGGCGCCCGCCTGGTCCATCTGCTGCGGGCGGGCCTCATCACGGAACACACACCGGGCGCGGCCCGCGTCCTGGACGACGCACTGCACACGGAATATCTGCCGTTCACGACGGACGAGTTCTGACCCGGGCTCGACGAACGGCCCACGGGAGGCCGGCCCCACCGCGCTTGGGGCTGGCCGCCGTCTTCGTTGTCTCCGGCCACCTGAACAGCCGGTGCCGGTGCTACGCCAGGTGATCGAAGGTCCCGTCCTTCGCACCGGCGATCATCGCCGCCATCTCGCCGCGGTCGAAGACCAGCGGGGTCTGCTCGGGCCGCTTGGAGTCCCGTATGGCGACCAGGTGACCTATCACGCCGAACTCCACGCAGTTGTCGTTGCCCCCGCTGAACGGGCTCTTTTCCCAGATGACGTCGGAGAAGTCCAGCTCGGCGGGGTCGGGCTTGGTATTGCTCACTTACAGCTCCTTGATCATGTTCTTGATACGGCTGCGGGTCTCAGGTGGGCCGAGGGCGGTGGCTCGCAGATGGTCGAAGACCTCGGTGTAGCGCCCCACATCCTCTGATCCCTCGAAGTACACCGAGTTGGTCAGATTCTCCACCCACACCACGTCCGGGTTGGGCTCGGGGAAACCCATCAGCATGAAGGAGCCGTACAAGCCGGGGTGGAACCCGGCGTCGAACGGTAGGAGTTGCAGTGTGATGTTGGTCCGGGGCTCGAAGTCCAGCAGATGCTCGACCTGGCCCTTGAGGACGGCCGGTGCACCACTGATGCGTCGCAGGGCGGCCTCGTCGATGACCGCCCACAGCTTCGGGGCGTCCTCGCGGGCCAGCAGGGCCTGACGCTTCATCCGCACGTCGACCAGGGTCTCGACCTGCTTGGCGTTCAGGTCCACGCGCATCGAGGTGATGACCTGGCGGGCGTACTCGGGCGTCTGTAGCAGCCCGGGGATCAGCTGCGGTTCGTAGCTGCGCAGCGTGGTCGAACTTTGCTCCAGCTCCAGATAGCCGCCGTACTGGGTGGTGTTGATGACCGCGGAGTACTTGTGCCACCACTTCTGGCGCTGCGCTTGATCTGCGCGGACCAGGTCCAGGATGTCTTCCCGGGCAGCGGGATCGGTGACGCCGTAGCAGTCGAGTATGGCCTTCACCAGGACCGGGGAGGTGCCGCGATCACCGTTCATGATCCGGCTGAGCGAACCCTGGTTGACCTCGATGACCTGCCCGACTTCGGCCAGCGTTCTGCCGGACTGGTCGTGCAATTCCTTTAGTTGGGCGGAGAGTTGGCGGCGGTAGACGGACTTGGGGGCGGGATTCCTCTTCCAGGCCATGGTGACAGTGTGTCCCCTGGCGGGCGCGAAGGGCAACCAATCTGGGGAATTCCGACTGGGCATGTTGCCCATTCGGATCGACAGGGGGCATGCTGACGACAAGGCGACGGTCTGTGACCGAACCATCGCTCGTAGTGGCATGTGCCGCTGCCGTGCGCCGACTGCCGGGGCCCGCCTCGGACGGACGACGTGCCGACCTGAATGCTGCGAGGCCCACCGGAGCAACCCCGGAGCGGTGGCCCGCTCACGTCACTGGGGAGCACACGAGATGCATGACGCACAGGTCCTGCCTGGACCGTCCGATCCACTGCCCAAGTTCCCGCCGGAACTGGCCATCTGCGGGTTCTACCTGGCCATACGGCCCGACGGATTTGTCCTGCATATGAGCGCCAGCGCCGAGCACCTGCGCGAGATGCGAGTCCAGGTGTTCAAGGAGGTGTGCGGGGCTGGGGTAGACGAAGAGGTCGCGGACGCGGCCCGGCTGGTGGCCAGCGAACTGGTCGGCAACGCGGTGCGTCTGTGCGGTCCGTGGACACCGGTAGTGGTTCAGTTGGCCGGACCCCCGGAGCAGGTCCTGGTGGAGGTTCATGACCCCGAGCGGGCCGCTGCCCCCAACCGGCGGAAAGCGGCGCCGGACAACGACCAATTCGACTCCGGCCGGGGCCTGTGGATTCTGGACGCGCTGGCGCCCGGCTGGACGGTGGAGCCCACCCCGTTCGGCAAACAGGTCCGTTGCTGCTTGCCCTACGAAGGGAGAAGCTGTGTCTGACCCTCAACCGGGGATGCTGCCGTTCCGCGTCGAGTTCGACCCCGCCAACCGCGAAGTCGTGGTGTGGAAGACCTTCGGCGTCCCGCCGCGGCAGACGATGCGGCGCAAGGCGCTCCCTTCGCTGGAGGCGCTGGCCGCCGAGGTGGCCATCCACCGGCATGAAGCCTTCCTCCAGCACAGCCTCGCCCAGACCCTCGCCTCGGCTGCTGTGCAGCACCTCGGCGCCGACCCGCAGCGACTGGAGGCAGCCGTCAAGGCGCTGTCCGACCCGACCGGCACCACCCCGGTCAGCCAGATCCTGCGCCGCGGGCCCATGCCGCCGCAGCCGCGTACGGGTTGACCCCGCAGCCGGTCTGCCCTGCCTGGGTGCTCAGCCGACGGCCTCGCGGATATGGTCGTACGCAGTGGGCGCAGATATCTCCTCACCGGTTGATGTGTAGTCGAGCCAGGCAGCGGCGACGGTGGCGAAGCCGGTCAGCCACGCAGGAGGACGCCGTGAGTGACAGCACATGGGTCAGCACCTCGATGCCGTACCTGACGCCGCGACAGAAGGGGCAGTCCGATGCCTGGGGCGAGGAGGCCGCCGCCCGAGGGGGCAAGGGCGGTCAGAGCATCACGCACGCCGGCGAGGTGTCGGCGTCGGAGGAGGTGGCCGGCCTCCTCGGTATCGCTGTCGGGGACGCGGTCGTCGTGCGCCGTCGCGTCATCCAACTCGACGGAGAGCCCTGCGAGCTGACCGACACCCACTATCCGGTGAGCATCGCTCGCGGTACGCGGCTCGCCGGGAAGGGCAAGATCCCCGGCGGGGCCGTGACCCTCCTCGCCGAGCTCGGGCACGTCGGCGTACGAGTCCGGGAAGACGTCACCGCGCGCATGCCCACCGCGGATGAGCGCGAAGCCCTCGGCCTGGCCCGGGACGAGCCGGTCCTCCGGCTGAGCAGGGTCACGCTGGACGGTGACGACCGGCCGATCCAGGCCGACTTGATGGTGATGCCGGCCCACCGGCAACTGCTGCGCTACGAGATCAGGATCGGATGACAGTGCCTACCACCGACACAGACTTCACCGACCGGCGCTCGCTGCACGAGCGGATCGCTTCCGATCTCCGGGACGAGATCATGTGCGGCGACCTGCCTCCCGGAGCGAAACTCCCCTCCACGACCCAGCTCAAGGCGAGGTTCGACGCCGCCAACGCCACCATCCAGAAGGCATTGCAGCTTCTGAAGGACGAGCAACTCGTCGTCGGACGCGCCGGAGCGGCCGTCACCGTTCGCGAACACCGGCAACGGACCATGCGTCCCGCCTCCTACATGGCTCCGGCGGACGCGGGGGAGCCTTACCGCTGGCTCACCGAGGCCGCGAAGCGCGGTGCGCGGACGGCGCGCAGCACGCTGCTGGACGTGACGGAAATCCAGCCTCCCGCCGATGTCGCGGACGCTCTGAATCTCGCCGACGGCGAGACAGCCGTGCTGCGGCACCAGCTCCTCTCCATCGACGATGAGCCGGTCGCGCTGGTCAGGTCCTACTATCCGTTGGCCTTGGCCCGGGGAACAGCCATCACGGAGAAGCGCCGGATCAAGGGCGGCACGCCGGTGCTCCTCGCCGAACTAGGCTTCCCACCGCGTCTGAGCGTGGACCGCGTCTCCGCGCGGATTCCCACCCAGGAGCAGTACCGCGCCCTCAAACTTCCCGGCGGACTGCCCGTGCTGCGCACCCTGCGCGTCGTCCACAGCGACGACGACCGGCCTATCGAAGTCACGGTCATGGTGATGGCCGGCCACCTCTACGAGCTTCAGTACGAGTTCACGGCGGATTGACCGCCCTGGTGTCGCGGGCGGCTGGTGGGTGGGGCGGTATTCGGCGTGGGTGGGTGCCGGGTTCGTCTCGGACCCTGCGGGTCCACAGCGCCTGTAGTGACGAGTGGGACGGTGGTGGTGTCCGCTGGAGGCTCCGCTGCGCTCCGCGACTGGCCACCGGTAGGTAGGGTGCAGTTGCCACCCGACAAAAGCGCCTTATGGGACGCGGAATCGGGCCGTAACTGCACCCTGTTGAAGAGTGAACCTCACGCATCGGGCATACCGGGCGCGCTTGCCGTCAGAGTGGAGTTCCCCCAGCCGTAGGCCGTTCTTGTACGGGCGGAAACCGCACCCTGAACGGCCAGCACCCGCCGGGCGCAGCGCAGCGCGCCCTCTCCCTTCGGCTGCTGTGGGCCGCAGGCCCCAAGACGCACCCGCACCCGACCAACCGGCAACGGCCACTTCGCGGCAGCAACCAGCGGCGCAGCGCCAGCGAATCCCGCCCTGACCCCGGCAAAGAACGGCTGCCGCAGGCAGTGAACGCGCCCCAGCCCGCCCGTTCGCGAGGTGCACGCGGATACGTGGTGACG
>NZ_JBHVHQ010000058.1:0-19334 GCF_042800135.1 Streptomyces sp. NPDC057654
GTTTCGCTGTGACAAGGGCCGCCCGGTTCCGGCATACCGACATCAGAGCATTGACCCGTAGCCGATGGCGCAGGCAGAAACTGGCATTGCGTCGGATACGGCCTCGGCTACTTGATGTGCGGCTGCAGTCCGCTACCGGGCAGTGTCCGGTCTCTCCGGCAGTGCGGCTCCGAAGACGGGGCGGGTGTTCAGGGGCGGGGGCCGCTGATGTTCCAGGCAGCGAAGCGGTTGAGGGTGCGACGCCGCTCGGCGGGCAAGGCGTAGGTAGCGGCCCGTGCCCTCCCCATACGGATTCTGCCGACACAGGCCGGGGAGCGGCCCATCGGCGGTCACGTCGATGGGCCCCACGCAGCAATCGACCGTTTGTAACCGTCGGGCATCACCAGCTGTGGCACCTGATGGTCATGAAACAGCCCGAACTGTGCATGTTCGTGGCTCAGTTTCGGCGCCTGATGAGGAGTGAGGACTGTGCAGCCGTAGGTCACGATCAGAATCCGGCGGCCGGGGACAGGCTCGTAGATCCACACGCCGCCGGCGAGCAGCGGGCCGGCCTCGACCCTCCAACCGGTCTCCTCCGCCACCTCCCGCTCCAGAGCGCGCTCAGGACTCTCATCCGGCGGGGCTCCGCCGTCCGCCGCGCCGGACTCCAGACGACCGCCGGGCAGTTCCCACTCGTCACGCTCGTTGTACAGCAGCAGCACCCGACCGCGTACATCGCGCGCAACACCCTTGACAGAAACGGGAAATGCCGGCGACTGAGGCATGACGGTCCTTGGGCGACGGGGCTGGCCAAGCGGAACGTAGCACGCCCCCCTGCCCGGGCCGTCAACACGGCCGATATGTCCGGGTCGACAACCTGTCGCTTTGCCGCTGTGCGATCCCGTTTAACAGTGGAAGCTCGCCGTGCAAAGGAGCCGTCTTGGCTGACACCTGCATCCACCCAGCTGACCCGTTTGCCGAGCACTACGTCGACCTGACCCATGGCCAAGCCCTGACCACCCTCGCGAGCCAACTGAGCGACCGGGGACTGGCCACGCGCAGCGCCGTACGGGCCGCTGTCACCCGCATCATGGAACTCATTCCGCACCAAGACAGCGACCCGGACGGGCTGACCACCATCCGCAACACCACGCGCCTCGCCCACTGCGAGGAATACACCAGGGCCTCCGCCCCAGCGTGTCCGTAGCGGCCAGAAAGTCAAGCATCAGAGACTGGGCGACGTCGGCTACGTGTGGGCCTTCTCAGCGATGGCCCACACGGTCGGAGCGGGACTGCCATCGGGGTTCGGCTCAGCACCAGGTTTCTCGGGGGGCCGCAACGATGCGGCTCCATGGGGAGGCACGTGCGAGATACGGCCCGCATTGGTGCACGACTGGGCCCACCACATGAGGCGACTGCATCCGGGCCCGCCGGATTCGGCTTGGCAGACTCGTCCGACGGGCCCAGGACGCGTCAGATCGAAGATCTGCGCGCCCTCAATAGAGTAGTACACAGCGTCTGCGGGACGACGTGGAGGTGGACTTGCGGGCGGGGCCGTGCGCATGTGCTTGTGTCCTGCGGCCTCGTTGTCGCAGCACGTGCCCGCGTTCCGATCCTGGGCTGCGTGACTGCTAACTTTCCTCTGCCGGCGTGGAGAGCCGACCTCGAACAGTGAATGCCTGCATCGTAGGCGTGCCCGCGTCGGCAAGGAGACCACATCAGACCGACTAAGCGGATACGGCGAAGTCAGGTGCTGATCCTTTGACTCTTCGGTTGAGTGGTCAGGGGTCGGCAATGCCCGTCACAGCTCACTCCAGGACGTGCACGGGGTGTGAGGGCATCACTGAGGAGTTGGGGCGCCGTGCCCTGGCATCGAGTCTGAGCGCAGACCGGTACCGTGTCCCGGATCCGGTCGCGTTGGCAGGTCAAGGCCTCGTCGACGGCCTGGCCGATGGCGTCGGTGCTGGTCTGGGCGCGCTGCGGGTAGTTCGTGTACTTCGCCTGACGCCAGATGTGTTCGATGTCGTTCAACTCCGGGCTGTATGACGGCAGGCAGAACAGGTCCCCCCTATCTTCGCCAGTTGCCGGCGGTGGCCAGGTCCAGCACAGCCGCGCCACCACCCGAGCCCGCCAGCCGCACACAGACGAAGTCCAGCAGCATCTCCGCGTCGATCTTCCCGTTGGTGCGCTGCGAGAGCCGGTCCGGCTCACGGCCGAGGATCTTCGCACCGAGTACGTTGACCCGGCGATTGCGAGTGTCCTCCTTCGGCACCACAACGCGCTGCTCGATCCTGGACCAGGTGCAGTCGGTGGGCATCGTCGGGGCGAACCCGGACTCGTCCAAGAAGATCAGATCGCGTTCTCCCGCGTACGCGGCCTGCCGCAAGGCCGCAAGTCCCCCAGTTCGGCCCGGGCGGCCTGCTGGAGGACGGGGTCGGCCTTGTGCCGCACGCTGTCCCGGGTGCGCTTCCAGCGGAAACCCCCGCGGTGCAGCAGCACGCCCAGCCAGTCCACGGAGATCGCCACACCGCGTTCCTCGCGCAGCCACTCGCACAGGGTCGGGACACTCCACGTGACCCCCTTGGCCGCGGAGTCGTTCAGCAACTCGGCCAGTGCCGCCCGGTCGTCCGGTCCCAGCAGCCTTGCCGGACGGCCGGGCCGCGGGACATCGGGCAGCCCGGCGATTCCGCCCTTCGCCAGGCGGTGGACTGCGGCACGGACGGTAGCTGGATGGCACTTCAACAGGTCGGCGACCTCAGCAGTGCTCCTGCCGCGATCGAGAAAGCGGATGGAGCCGGCGCGCTGTCGGGTGTACGCGCTCAGATCGCGGCGGGTCAGTAACTCGTGCAGATCACGGCGTTGATCCTCGGTCAGCTCAACGCGGAGGATGTTCGGCATGACGTCCCTCCCGAAAGACGCCTACCCAACGTAAGCAACTTCACCCGAGCCACTCAGCGAGTAGCCCGATCCGAAAAAACACATGTTGATCCCAGTAGGCACATCGCGTAGGTTGCAAGAACGGAGATCGCATGGAGATGCGCGTCTCCGCCATCGCTCCATGCCGCTTCCCGCCTCAGACGCTCCGCGCTCACTATCGCGCGGGGCGGCCGGACCTGGCCAGTTCCGTGGCCTGGAAACCGCTGCCGACCAGGTCCGGCTCCATGCCCGACAGAGGAGATGCCACGTGAGTGTTTTACCTTCCCAGGACCGCCGCACTCGAGGCCGCCGCCACCGGCGTCGACGTTCCGCCCTGGCTGCCAGGGTGGCAGCGCTGGGCGCGGGGGCGCTGTTGGCGCCGAGCGCGCACGCGGCGGACAAATGAGGCCCCGGATATGCGATCTCCGATTCCCAGGGCAACAGCGACGCCTCGCACATCGGCCGGTACGGGGTGCCCACCGAATCCACGACCTGGACCTCCAAGGTGACCGGCCGGGCTGTCGCCGGGCCCGACCTCGCCCGCACGGCCTACGTGCTGTCCACGCACGGCCGGAGCACCGACGACGCCCAGGCCGCGGCAGTGGACCAGAGCCTCTATTCGTTCGTGGAGAACGGCACCACCTACGCCCTGCCCAACGGCAAACGAGCCCTGCAACGCCTGTCCTACCCCAACGTCCCCGGCGCGGTGGAGACGACGGCGCTCTCCTGCATTCAAGAAGTCACGGCCTCCGCCGGCCCCTACACGCTCAACATCCACGCGCCCGGCCACCTCAAAGTCGGCGAGAAGGGGGCCGCCACCCTGGACGTTACCTCCGTATCCGGCCACCGGCTTCCCGGCGCCAAGATCAACCCCGGCCACCACAGCACCGCCACCGCTGCCGCCAAGGTGCGTGTCGACACCCGCCGGGGGCCCTGATCGTGCACAAGGTCGCCGCCGACACTCATAAGCCGATGGCCTAGGTCGCCTTCGCCATCAAGGAGATCGCGGGGAAGACCGTCGCCCAGGGCCGATGACACGCCGCGAACCTGACCCCCGGGATCTACGACCTCGCGGCGCAGGTGGCAGCAACCGTCAGGTCCTGCGCATCCCGGCCCTGGGCAAGAACTGGGCCCAGCCGGTCTGCGAGGGCGTCGCCGAGCAGCAACTGCGCGCGGATATCGGGCACTTCCCCGGCACCGAAGAACCCGGACAGATCGGCGATTTCGCGCTCGCCGGCCACCGCAGCGGCGTCGCGACGCCCGCATTCGAGGGCATCGACCGGATCAAGACCGGGCCCACGATCACCGTGACCACGGGCAACCGGATCGCCTACACCAACACCGTCACCAAGATCACCAACGTCGCCCCGACCAAGACGGACGTCATCGCCCAGGTCCCCGGCCGCCCCCACGCCGCTCCCACCGGGGCCAAACTCACCCTCATCACCTGCTGGCCCGCCACCGGCCGTTCCCGGCGGGCCGTGGTCGAAGCCGACCTGGCCTCCTCGCACGAAGGCACCGGATGACCGCGAACGTCCCCACCGGCCGCAGCGATCTCCACGGACCGGACGACGCACAGGACTTCAGCCCCGACGCCTTCGTGTGATCCGCCCCAGTCTGGCCGGACTACAGCGAGCACGTCGCCCACGCCGAACTCGACGCCCTGGAGATGCTCACCTGCCGCGTCCCTGAGGACCGGGTCCGGCAGCGGACAAAGCTCTCCTCCTTCCACGTACGACGCCTCGCCCACCTCGTCGCCGAAGAAGCCCGCGCCCCGCGCCCGCCGCGCAACGTTTACCGCACCCCGGCACGCCCTGCCCGCTGCCAGACCCCGCACCCGGGCCCTGCCCCGCAGAGCGAACAACTGACGCTCCAGTTCGACTGACCCACCGCACCACAACCCCATAGCCGCCGGACCCGCACCGCCACGGGTCTGCTCCGCCCTACCCAAAACCTGGTTCACTGTGCCTCCTCACGCCCCATCGCCGTCCGCTCCCGCGCCTCCGCGCCACCCCCCGGACCACACCGTCTCCGGGCTGGCCCAGTGGGCCGCCCACACCCTGGGCCGCATCGTCCCCGACGGCTACTCCTGGATGCAGGCCGTCCACTGGGCCCACGATCACGGCCACCACACGCACCACCGCTCCCACGGTCCCCAGCGGCTCAACCGCACCACGCTGCGCCTCGCCGCCGTACTGGCCTGCCTCAAGGAATGCCGCCCCGGTGTGGACAACCTCGCCGCCTGGCTGAAGCTCTCCGAACGCACCGTCCAGTACCACCTGCGCCTACTCCGGGAGACCGGGCTGCTCGCCTACCTCGCCAAGGGCACCCGCGTCAGCGGGGTGGGCGGTCGCGCCAGCGAGTTCGCCCGCACCGCACCACCCGCCTTCGACGAGTCCCTCGGGCTGCGCACCGGCCCCTCCGAGCGGTACATCCGCACCGTGAGCGGCATCACCCCGGCCAGCCGGACCCTGATGGCACGCCTGGGCAAGATGGCCCGGCGCAGCATCATCGCCGCCCGCAAGCGGCTCAAAAGCGTCACACGGACGGCTTCACCGACACCCGCAGCGCCCGGTCGTTGCACCCCAATGCGGTTACGTTCCTGCAGTTCACCGACTACCGGTACTACTCCCTCTCCCTCTGAGAACGCACCCACGGACGAGAGAAGACCCTCCCGCCCCCAGACGCCCAGCGGCCACAGCCGCCGCCTCAACACCGTCGGGCGCCGATACCAGCTTGCATACCAGTTGATTGAACGGGTGCCATGGCTGCACCGGGCCGCCGTCCCCCGCATCGCCTGGGCTGTCCGCCACCTCGCCGACGCCGGATGGACCGTCACGGAGGTCCTCGCACTCCTCAGCCAGCAGGCCCCGGCCGAGAGGGTCTACCGCCCCTCGGGCTTCCTCGCCCGCCGGCTGCACGGCGCGCACCAGCTCTATGACACCCCCGCCCGACGGGAGACGCTCGTGACCAGCTGGCTCGATTCCCCCCGGACGCAAGCCGAGCGGCACGAAGAATGGGAAGGCGCCTGGCAGAGGCCGCGCAGTCGCTCCGTCGTCCGCCTGGTCGACCAGGCTGTCGCAGCCGTTCGCCTCGGCACCGCACGGCCCCTCCCGGAACAGGACGACGGCGGTCTGACCGACGACCAACTCCATGTCCACCGGCACACCGCCTATCAGGCCTTCCTCGCCGGTGACACCGCACTGGTCACCTCCGCGGTCGCCTTCCTGGGCCGCTGCGCCGCCGAACGCCTCTACGGAAGGTCCCTCGTAGACCGCGCCCTGCGACTGCACGACACCAGCCCGTGCATAACCATGGGGACCCACCAGTGACCAAGTCCCGAGACCTGTTTCGCGTCGTGCTGAAGACTGCCCCCCGCCACGACCGCACCGGCGACCGATCCTCCGAAGGACGCGGCGTTCACCCCGGCCCCCCGCCCGAAGCCGCGACCGAGAGCCGAACGCCCGGCCGCAGCGGCCGCCGACACCCCGTTCCCCGGGAGGCGGCCGACCACTGGCACCTCCCGCCACAGGGGCGCGCCGGGCTGCACCAGGACGGCCTTCCCGAACGGTCCCCACGGACCGTGCTCCACATCCCGCCCGCGCTGTGACGCGGTGCATGCAGCGAACGACCACGGACCTGTCATGGCACTCGCAACAGACCGTCATATGAATAGAGAGCAGCAATGAACAGCCCAGCCCTGCGCCTGTCAGCCCAATCCATCTCCTGTACCACCACCGATCCGGAGGTCTTCCACGATCACCGGCACGAGGTGCTGGCCAAACGGCTATGCGGCAAACGCCCGTTGAAGGAAATCTGCTGGGCTTGCGCGCGAGAACAGCGTGAGTGGGGCATCTGGGGGGGCGAGGACAACAAGGAGCGCGCCTTGGCGGGGCACCCGCCCCACGCTCGGGGCGGCGAACACATGTCGCGTGAACTCCATCCCGAACGCGGCGCCACGTCGGAGCCTATGCCCTCGTAGAGGACAGAGTGCTTCGCCGCACTCCAGACATCTGAACTTCACAGGCCACGTCACAAATGACCGCCCCCCCAAGCCCGATGTGACGCTCGGCGACGAAACCAAAGGAGCGCTGATTCCTGTTCGGAGCAAGTACGGATTGCGTCGCGCTTGCCCCGAACCTTACCCACAGGACATATGTCCGATGATTTCGGAATGCACTTCGCGCTTGAATACAACGAAGGCGCGGAATCCGGCTTCGAGTGTCTGGAAATACATGATCATGGTTCGACCCCGTACGCGCCCGACCCGTCAAGAAATAAATCTTATAAATCTTTTGGAAGACGATGAGGCGCGGCTCTTCCTCCACGACCATGGGCCATCGTTGTATCGGAACGATGCGACAGCAACGCCCTACCAATGCCCGTCATGGCTGGCCGGCTGGACTGAGTACCTTCCGTCCACCGCCGCCCCCGTGATCCTGGTGGCAGAGGGCGGAGCGACATCCGAACCGATAGCCGCGCTGCCCATGGCGCGAGAGCTTCGCGCGAACACCCGTCCGCGCCTGCGGCCCCTCGGAGCTCCGCATGCCGAATACCTCCGTGCAGTGGGACCGGGTGCGCACCAGCCCACCGTTGCCGAAGCGCTGCTGCGGACGCTCGAGTCCCTCGCCCAGGAGGACGACGTCGAGCTGTCGGATATCCCTCTCGGCAGCGTTCTGGGCCGACAACTGGAGAGCCGGCCAGGATGGTGGCAGACCACGATCCCTTGCGCGGTGCTGGATCTGCCGGTCGCCTATGCCGCCCTGTCACCGTCTACCCGCCGAGAACACCGGCGACGGGAACGCACCTGGCAGACGCTGGTCGGGGAAGGCCGCCGGATCACTTACCGGCGAACCCGAGGAACGGCGGAGCTGATCACGGCCTGGGAAGGGCTGCGAGACCTCTACCAGCGCGCCCGGGGCGCCGACCCTGGTTTCGCCGAGAAGGGGACATGGCCTGCGCTGCTGCAGCGCCTGGGTTCCGGGACGGCCTTCATCGCCACTCTCGAACTGGATGAGACGGCCGTCGCCGCCCAGCTGTGCCTCTACCGCAACACGCACTGCTATTCACTGTTGCCGGCCATGGATCCGGAGGCCCGCGACCTCGCGCCCGGCCATGCCCTGCTGCGGATCCTCACAGCCGACCTCGCCGCTCAGGGCTTCACCACACTGGACCTGGGGCGTACCCGCGATACCGACGGGCAGCGCGGATACAAAGCACAATACAATGCCCGCTGGTCGTCCACCCTGACCACTGGCACCGGCCAATCCCGCGATGCACGGAACAGGGTTCCCGTGCCGCCGGTGGCGGCGACAACACGCTAGCGGGGCTGCTAGCCAGTGTGGCCACGGGACAGGAGGCGCGTCATGTACGAGGGCGTAGATGCTACCCGACATGACGCTGCCGACGGCCGAGATGCAGCCGGTGGCGGTGCGTGGTACGACATGCCGGCCCGGGGTGCTGTCCGGGCCGTCCGCGGAAGAGGGGCAGGGGGTGGCCGGGTGAGCCGAAAGCGGCCCGCGCGCCAGGCCTGCCGGTCACCCGCCACTTCATTCCCGACCAACTTACGCTCGCATTCACCCCATATGTGGAGGTTTGCTCATGCTTGTGCGCCGTATCGCCGTGTTCTCCGCCACCGCAGCGGTCATCGCCCCGCCGACCCTGACCGCGCCCCGAGCCCCTCCGGCACCACCGGCGCGACCGTACGGCAACCGGGGCGGCCCGACCTGGGAATTGACCCCAACCCCGCCTACCAAGATCTGGCTCGCCAACAACTTGCGCACCCCGACGCCTCCGGAGCGACACCATGACCGTCCCACACCGCCACCCCATGCTGCTCATCATCGGCTCGGGCCCGCCCGCCACACGCCGCTACCTCCTGGAACTGACCGCCGCCCACTCACCGCTCCTGCTCATCGACGACGTGCCCCCGACCTGGCAACGCCCCTACATCGCCGACCACCGGATCGCTGATCTCACCGACCCGCTCGCCGTGACCGCCGCCGCCGACGCCCTGGCCGCACGCTGGCCCCTGGCCGGCGTACTCACCTGGGACGAGAACCACGTGATGGCCACGGCACGGATCGCCGCGCGCCGGGCCCTGCCCGGAAACTCCCCGGCCGCCGTCGCTGCGGCACGCGACAAGGCCGTCGGTCGCCAGCGCTTCGCCGCCGCCAACCTGCCCTCCGCCGAGTTCACCTGGGTGCACACCCAGGACGCTGCCGCCGCGGCGGCCGGACGCATCGGCTACCTGGCCGTCCTCAAACCCGCCGCGCATGCCGGCAGCGTCGGCGTCGTCCGCGTCGACGCCGACCTGCCCGCAGCCTGGGCCATCGCCGAAGCGGGCGCCGTCCACCAGGGCTCCGAGGGGCAGGGCGTGCTGCTGGAGGAGTACCTC
Organism: Streptomyces sp. NPDC057654; assembly: GCF_042800135.1. Classification (NCBI taxonomy): domain Bacteria; kingdom Bacillati; phylum Actinomycetota; class Actinomycetes; order Kitasatosporales; family Streptomycetaceae; genus Streptomyces; species Streptomyces sp. NPDC057654. Next base: position 9,293 of record NZ_JBHVHQ010000058.1, read on the forward strand.
CACGGCCCGGAGATCTCGGTGGAGACCGCCACCTACCAGTGCCAGACCACCGCGGTCGCCATCACCCGCAAGACGCTCGGCTTCAAGCCGTACTTCATGGAAACCGGGCACTGCATCACCGCCGATGATCCTCTCCTGGCGACGACGGGACCCGTCGTCGCAGCAGCCGTGCAATCCCTGGGCATCACCGACGGCGTCAGCCACGTGGAAATGCGGCTCACCGAGACCGGCCCACGCCTGATCGAAGTCAACGCCCGGATGGGCGGGGACCTCAGCGCCGAGCTCGTACAGCGCGCCACCGGCACAAATCTCGCCCGGGCAGCCGCCTCCATCGCGTGCGGCCGTGCCCCGGACCTGCGCCCCACCGAGCACCTCAGCGCGGCCGTCGGCATACTCTATCCGCCTGCCGACGGTCTGGTGGTCACCCGGCGTCTACAGCCCGGCAACGACGAGCAACTGGCGCAGTCCCAGTGGCTGTGCGACCTCGGCGACCACGTCACCCTCACCCCCTCCAGCCGGCGGCCCAACAACATCAGGACTGCCCTCGCCGTGGTCACCGGTGCGGACGCCGACAGTGCCCGGCAGGACCTGGACGACGTGCTCGCCCGCGCCGTTCTCGAGGTCCACACCCCCCACACACACGCCGCCTGACTGCACCCGTCGTCCTTGACCCGCGTGATAAGGCCGAACCTCATGATTCCCGCCGCCGACTGGCTCACCGCCCGGCTCACCCGTCGCCCCCCGCCGGAACTGGGCGTCTTCATGCCCGCTGGCTTCCCCTCGCCCTTCGCCGACACCGAAGCCCTGCATGCTTTCGCCCGCCGGGGCGCCGGCATCCTCGCCATCGGCATTCCCTACCGCGACCCCTGGCTCGACGACCCCCAAGTCATCGCCGCTCACCACCGGGCCCTGCGCCACGACGTGCGGATCACCGACGCCCTCGAAACCGTCCGGCACCTGGCCACCACCACCTGGACGTCCATCGTCCTGGTCAGCTACTGGGCGCCGGTACTGAGCTACGGCACCGACGCCTTCGCCCGGGACCTCGCCGCCGCCGGCGCAGCCGGCGCGATGATCGTCGACCTGGCCCCCGAGAGGGCCGGCCCCTGGACGGCCGCGGCCCGCCGCACCGGGATACATACTCCACAACTCGTTTCCCCCAACGCCTCCGACGCCGGACTGGTGCGCACGTGCGACATCGCCTCCGGCTGGCTCTACATCCGCGCAGCCAACGCCCCCACCAGCCCCCACCCCCACGAACCGCTGGACACCGAAGCGGTCACACAACTGGCCGCACGCCTGCACCGCGTCAGCAGCCTGCCGCTCGTCGCCGGTCTCGCCGACCCCGAAGCCGCAGCGGCCCTCAGCTACCAGGTCAGCGCGGTGGTCATCGACACCCCCGTGGTGCGGCCCCTGCTCGACGGCGGCCGCCACGGACTGGAACAGGCTGCCGACCACGTCGCCGAGTTCTCCCGCGTCCTCCGTCCATCCGCAGCCCGCTCCGCCGCCCCATGAACGGCACCGCACCGGCAGACCACCTCAAGGACCACAAGAAGGGCCTGTGGCCCCACCCTTCCGCAGCACGTACGGGCCACCACCGCCCAGCCACCCCGAAACCCGACTGCCACCGCATCTTCCTCGAACCGCACTACACGGACCCACGCGTCCAGCACTGGTTCGACGAGGCCCGGCAGGAAGACACAGCGCTTTCGCCCGACGGCGAACGAGCGACCTGACATCACCCCGCGGCAAACCACGCCATACCGGCACCGAGCCGGAGAACCCATGATCCCCAGCACCCTGCGCCCGAACATCCGGCCCTCGAAAGGCACCTGGCACGCCTTGAACTATTCCAAAGGCCAGATCACCAAGGGAATCGTAATCACCATAAGGTGTACTTGGCTCCGCAAGGACGGCCGAGACTACTGGTACTGCGGCCATGTCCGCACAGGCGCAAACAACGGCCTCTGGGGCTGGATCTCCTGGAAGTACGCCGCTGTTGCCTGACCTGCCTACGAGCGGTCGGCCCAAACATGTCTCGGCATTGGCGTACCGCCACGTAGCGACCGTCCAAGGGCGGACACCGGCCGGCGGGCAAGCACGAAGCATCTGCTGTTGCCCGCCGGCAGCCCGAGACTCCACCGGAGCAGCCGACATCCGCCGCCCCGTCCGGCGCTCGCCGAGCTGGGCGGCTGCACGGTCCAGGGCGGCCGAACAGTTTGTGGCATGTCCTGGCTGCGGTCGTCACGGATGCCACTATGCCGCCACAGTTTGGGACCGGCGCCAGGCTTCGGGCAGGGGGCCGATGTCGGGTCATACGGGCTGGGACCAACGGGGACCATCAGGTGCCGTGAGCCAGACGTGCTGGTCGTCGGGGGTGGCGGTCAGGCCGAACGCCGTGATGCCGTCCCACAGGCGCAGGGGACGTGCTGGTGAACTGCCGCGCCGAGGCTGTCGCGGTCCTCGTCTTCGGTCTATGCGGGGCGCAACCGCTTGGCGTCGAGGTAGCCGTCGACGACGACCATCATGGCGAACCGGCGGGCGGCGGTGAGCCCCTCCGAGGTGCCTTCGATGGTGATCTCCGTGGCGCTCCTGATCGGAGCCAAGCGGTGCGGGTCAGGAAACGTTGGCGTAGTCGTCGGGGCGGGTGCGCAGAGCGGTAAGGCGACCGCGCTGGACACCGATACCGAGATGCGCCAGCGGAGTGCGGGCCTGGGGCCAGACGGCGGCGGCTCGTCGGGTGTACCGGCCCGAGGTCAGCAGGATGACGTCGGCGCCGGTCAGTTCCAGTTCGGCGGCCTGGGCGCGCAGTTCCTCGACGGTGATGCTGCCGGCATCCTTCCATGTGTGGTCGTACGGCTCGACGTCCTGGTCGAGCGGCAGGAAGCCGTGCAGCGCGCTGAGCACCAGGATGGTGCCGCCGTGGGCGGTGAGGGCGTCGGCGGTACGGCGGGCGTGGGTGTGCGTCTTGCCGGTGTAGAGCTTCCCGGCCGGGGCGGTGTGGTCCAACTTCGGGCCGGAGCAGGGGATGACGACGACCGGCCCGGTTATGGCGGGGGAGGCGGTGCCGTCGAACAGGGCCAACTGTTCGCCGTGCGCGGCGGTGACCGGCCAGTGCGCGGCCGGGGCCTCGGCCCGCTCGGCGGTGTCGAGCAGCTGCAGGGCGGCGGCAGGGTCGTAGGCGTCGCGGATCTCGACCCACCCGTATTCGCCGAGAACGCCGCCGAGGGTCCGGGCCTGCTCCCACAGGGGCAGGGCGGGGTCGACCTCGGGCACGACGGGGTCCGGCGGGCCGGTCAGGAGCTCGACGATCCGGCGGAAGGCGGCGGCGCGGAAGTAGGCGGCGGCGGACCGGCGACCGCCTGCGCCCAGGACCTCGAAGTGGCCGGCGTGCTGGGGCCGGCGGGCGCACTCGCCGTACATACGGGCGGCCCAGCTGGCCAGTTGCTCGGCGTGGTCCAGGACGCGGGGGAGTGCGGCGGCGTAGCGGGCCACGTCCTCGGCGGGGCCGGTGACCCGCAGCGCGCGCCCGGACCGGTCCAGACGGCGGGCGTCCAGGCCGAACCGGGCGGCAGTGGCAGCGGCGGCCTCGGCCCGCTGCGGACCGCGGCCGGCGGCGTAGGGGAAGTCGAGGCGGACCGCGGCGCGGCCGCGGGCACGCAGCTGCAGGCGGTCGACGGTGACGTACCGCGCGTACCGCGCGCACCGGGCGCCAGCCGCCCGCTCCAGATTCCACCCGGTGTCGTGCAGCGGGCGGCGGGCCCGCGTGCCGTCCGTGCGGCGCAGCGTGCGCCCCTCGGCCCGCAGAGCGGTGCGCCGATGGAACTCGGTGATCGGCAAGACGGCCTCCTTGTGATGGGGCCGCCGGTCGAGTGAGCGGGGCCGGAGCAGTGGGTCAGGTGCGGTCGCTGCGGATGCTGGGAAAGCTCGTGCACCCGGTTCTGAGGGGGAAGAGGAGCAGTGATGGTTTCCGGCTACCCGGCGGCGCCTCGGTCCGTGGGGGCGGGCGGCGGGTCTTCATGGTCCGTACAGTCCGGCAAATCCCCCCTGCTCTCCGGGAGCTCCATGAGTGTGGCTCGCCAGATCCTGTCTTTTCTAGACCCCGGAAAGCAAAGCAAGAATTCTTCACTTGCTCGGGTGATGGTGCCGAAGTGGCGGACCGGGTCTGATCCTGGACGCGGCGTGATCGGCTGGGGTCGCCGGGCGGCACTGCCACCGAGCAACTTCCGCAAGGCACCGGTGTTCGATGCGAACGGGCTGGTGCTGTGCCCGGTCAGCGGCGACAGGAAGCCGCTGGGCACTGTGGGACTTGCGGGACAGTTCCGGCCCAGTGGGGTTCCGCCGAGCCCCGGTAGTTCGCCGTCCCCCGTCAGTAGGGCCGAGTTGCGACCGGTTATCTCGGTCAGGACCTCCACCACCTGTGCGACCGCCACGGGTGCGAAGGCGGGTGCACGTCTCCGCGCGGATGTTCAATAGAGCTCGACGGAGCAGCGCCCGGTGTGACAGAGCGGCCGAGCCTGTTTCTGGAAGGCGCGACACCGGCAAAGGACCGGCCGCTACTGTGAGCGAATGGATGCCTCGGATGGGTGTCACCGTCAGATGGGTGGCGCGCCCCGCACCCGGACCGTGTGCAACTGCTGGTCTGGCTGAAGCGAGTGGTTCAGAAAGAAGAGCGCGTGGCGCGCGGTCTACCTGAGCGAGGATGCGGCGAAGACTGGCCAAAGAAGACGCGTACCACCCGACAAGTATTTATCGGGATGTGGCTCGACAATCTGCGTTCGGCAGCGTCGGCGTGCCCTCGCCGATCAGACCTCCGGGCAGCCAACGCGTGCCCGCACCGCCCGGACGGTTTTGCGATGAGCAGTTGAGGCCAGCGTCCCCGATCGGAGTGCCGGCGGCGTCGTCCTCTGGCAGCATCAACCTCTCCCGGCCCGTCGGGAAGCGGCCCCTGCCCGATGAGCGAGTTCGCCGCCGCCGTCGGAATAGAAGCCTCTACCCGCTCCCACGAGCTCCGTCTGCTGCGCAACCCCGGACTGGTCGACGGAGAGCGTATGGGTGCTCGATCGTCTAGGCCCTGTACGACAACTGCGTATCCGAGCTCCTCGACCAGACCCTTTACCGTGTCGAGCACCTGTGCTTGGGCGTCCGCGACGTCCCGGCGGGCCCGGCCGAGTCCGCCATCGCAAGCAACGAAGCGCGGTTCATGCTGATGCGGGCGGGAAACACTCCCGCGAGTACGGCAAGTGCGCTGCCGAATAGGGCCCGCCCGGTTCCTCCCCGGTGCCCCGGCTGCGGATGCTGGCGGGCCGCAGGGCTGACGACGTGCTGCGGCTGTCTGTACCTCGCCCGCCGGGCCCGTGAGCGCGGGGACGGCCGCCGCTGCCACATCTGCGCGGCGCCCCCTGCGGAGGACCACCGGCTGACCCGGTGCGACCCCTGCCAGGCCCGGCGCGGGGCGGAGGATTTCGCCCGCCGCTGCCGGCGGGCCGCCGCACGGTTCCCCGTCGCCGTACGGCGCGTGCTGACGGCCCGGCTGGCGTCGGGGGAGCCCCTCGGCGAGCTGTGCCGCAACCTGGACCTCACGACCGCTCAGGTCCACGCCTTCAAGGTCTACGAGGAGGGGTGGGCCGAAACCCTCGACCAAGCCCTCCTCACCGGCCGGGACCCCGGTCTGGCGCACGGCACGGCCGGTGGATACCGGGCGGGGTGCCGCTGCCCGGAATGCCGCGAGTACAAGATCAGCACGGGCGGATGCGGGACCAGGACAAACGGTGCGCCGGGGCGCTCTGACGGCACGTTGGCCATACCCCCATCCCGGCGCCGCTCACCGGCCATACCATCTGTGGTATACATGTCGCGAGTGGTATGTATCCCTGGGAGGGTCACATGGACGCGGATTTCGCCGACCGCGAGCTCGCCTACCAAATCGCGCAGGCCGTCTACGAAAGACGTACTGAACTCGGCTGGTCTCAGCGCGAGTTGGCGGAGCGATCGGGCATGAAGCAGCCGCACGTCTCGCGCCTTGAGTCGGCCAGGCGCATGCCTCAGCTCGACGTACTGCGCCGAGTGGCCGAAGCGATGGGGACCGACCTCGTCGTGACGTTCGCATCACAGCCGTCCCAGCCCGAGGATGCGCCTGCTCGTTCCGGAGCACCCACTGAGGGAGATCTGATCTCGTGAATCCGAACAAACTGACGCGGTTCAGTCACCGGCACTACGGTGACGCAGTAGGGGCCGTCGCAACTCTCGCCATGGTCGTCACGCTATTCGTTATGCCCCAGCACAATGGCGTCACGACAGCGGTTACCTGGGCGGTCTTCGCAGTCATTGTGGTTGCCGCGTTCATTCAGATCAAACACGGGCGGGGCCCCGGATGCGAGCAATGCTTCCAGGAGATGCCGCTCAACGTAAGCGAGGAAGGCGAGCGGCGCCGCCGCTGGCGGTGGTCGCTTGCGAGCTTCCATTACGTCTACGGCACCAACTTCCGGGCAAATGCCGTCACTCTGGCGTTCTTCGGCACGTGCCTTTTGGGCTATGAAGACCTGTATCGCCTGATTGGGATCGACGGAGCGGGCTTCATCGCCCGCCTTTTCGCCACCTTCAGCTTTCTGTTCATCGTCGGCTCCAACTGGTTGATCCGCACACACAACCGTCTTCAGCCCTGGTGTCCGCAATGCCCACACGGGGGGCACGGAAAAGGACGCACCGTAATGTTTCCCGCTCCCCAGGGCGACCATCCTGTACCGGCGTGACCTGTACCGACGCTTGTCCTCGGGCCTGCCTGTCCTTCCCGGGTCAGCCGACACGGTCTTTCTCGACGTCGTTGAGGAAGGCTCGAGCGGCTGTCCGCAGCGTCGCGATGTGGGCGTCGTCGCGGGGGACCGGGTACACCCGGACCTCACTGATCCCCGTGGAGTGGGCGACGAGGTAGCCGCGATCGAGGCCCAGGGTGTCGAGCAGTCATTGATGCTGATCGTACCGGTCTGCGGGTATCTGTGTGCTGCCGTCCGGACCCCATCCCGCGTCCGTCAGGGTTTTGGGGGTGGTGTGGAACGTGAGTGCGGCCAGCAGGGGGGCGGGCCCGTCCGCGCGGTCCGCGGCGATCAGGGCGCGGCGGGGCTGGACGCGCTGCCAGTCCCGTTCGGTGCTAAACCAGTATCCGGTCGTGTGGGCCCGGTACTGCGGGAAGCGCTGGATGAACCACTCCTCCAGCATGGGCTGCCGCGGCTGGCCCAGGCCCGCCTGGTCGCTGCGGCGCAGGGGCTCACGGCGGTCGTCGCCGAGCCTGCTCCGCCGCAGTTCGCCGATGGTCTGGAAAGGGCTGGTGCCGGTGATGGCGGCGATGTCGCTCGGCGCGACCGTGCGCCTGCGCCAGGCGCGTTCTTCATCGCTGCCCTGCGCCATGTCGCCCACGAGTGCCGCAGCGGGGGCGGTGAGGGGGACGGTCATCGAGGTGTCCTCTCACTGCACGGTGTCGTTCATCGTCCGCATCGCATCCTTCTGTTGTCGCTGTCATGAAGAGGCTGCGGCAGGTCCCAGGATCCGGGACCTGCCGCATCTCGTCAGTGTGCGTTCGGGCGTCAGGTGAACGACGGCACGATCTTCTTCGCCTTCGCGTCCCAGCTGACCCTGCAGCCGAAGGTCTTGCCGTTCCGCGTGCTGACAAAGCCGTCGATCTCCAGTGCCTGGCCCGCCAGGAGCGCCGTGACCTCCGCGGGGGTAAACGTCCGGCCGGACCACTTTGTCGGCTTGTCCGGCACCTCCAGCTGGAATCCGACGAACCTGCGGCCTTTGAAGTCGCCGACGCCGAGTGCTCCGGTAGCTGTGTAGGGCTTGCCCGCCTTCGACCTCGCCGTGAACGAGATCGTCTCGCCCTCGAGCAGCTTCACTACCTCGTCATCGCTGAACTCATGGTCCGCCCAGATCCTCTTGAAGGCGACCTTCTTCGGCCCGCCCGGAGCGGCCTGCCACACACCCTCGGCTCGTGCAGCGACCACCTGCTTCTCCAGGCCGAGTTCGGCGCGCATGGAGTCGGCGTTCTTCGTCATCGTGGCGATGTCCTCGCGCACCCAGTCGGAGACGACGGCCAGGCGCTCCTCGGCCGTCGTCGTCCCGGCGGCGATGTCGCGCATGTCGGCGTAGACCTTCTCCGTGAGCCCGAGATCGCCGATGTGCGTGCCCGGCAGGAGCCGCCAGCTCATCTCGCCGGCCTGCGCGAGCCTGAGCTTGCGGCGCTTCTCCGTCAGCAGCGGGTACTTCGCCTTGTCGTTGGTGACCTCCGAGTACGTCGAGGTGCGGGTCGCGCCCGTGCCCACGTCGCGCTTCTCCAGCTGCTTCATCAGCCACTTCATCGTCGGATGCTCGGGGCGCTTGTTCGCGCCCTCGAAGACGAAGGGCTCCGCGGTCCGGCCCAGGCCCTTGCCGGACTCGTTCTCGTCGCCGTCGGCCGTGTCGTCACCGGCGTCCGGATCGAACACGGCCTTCCAGCCGGGGCTCTTGGGCACGTTGGTGATGCCGACGAAGTCCGGGTACTTTTCCACGTGGCCTCTCTGCTGCTCGTAGAGGTAGTCCTCGGCGAGCATGGCCAGGTAGTTCTTCGCGAGCATCTCGTAGATGAGCCGTCCGGCCTTGCCGTACTTGTGCTCGATCTCGTCCAGCGAAGAAGGCGTCTGCGGGCCCGGACGGTTCGCACCGTGTGCTCCCTGGGACTTCACGTGTGTGGACCGGGGCCGGCGATGCGTCAGAAGCCCGGCGTCGACGCCGACCACGGTGGCGATCTTGTCGACGAGCGGCGCGAGGCCCTTGAACTGCTCGGGCGTGATCGTCTTGTCCTCCGTGCGAGGGTATGAGACGACCTGGTCTTCGTACATCTTCTGATAGGTCGAGAGCGTGAGGTTCGCCTTCACACCCTTGCCGACGAGCAACGAGGACAAGGAAGCGAGGTCGAGCAGCTTCGGCGGCGCGGTCTTCTTGTCCACCTTGCTGTCCAGGATGACAGCGGAGGAGCCGCACTGCTGCAGCACCTGACCCTTGCGGTCGAACCGCGGCTCGTCAGGGTTTGTGTACATGACATCGTTCTCGTCGCGGAAGCGGTTCTGGAAGAACGGCTTCTTCACGTATGCGTCATAGGCCTTCTGCTGGTCGCCGACAAGAGAGACCATCGCCGACTTCAGCCGGCCCTGGCGCAGCACGAGGTCCTTGCCGGACTGCCGGCCCATCGCCGTGGCAATACGCGTGAACTGTATGGAGAGGAAGTCCCACTGCGAGCGGTACATCGCCTTGCGGTAGTCGCCCTCGGCCTGCATGGACGTCACCGGCCGGCGCTGTTCGAACGCCTTCCGGATCGACGTCTTCGACTCATCGGTGAACTCCATGCGGCTGAACTTCCTTTCGTGGAAGCCCAGTTCGTCTATCGCCTCCCAGAAGAGCAGGTCACCCTCTCCGGACGGATCCATGTCCGTGGCGATGACGATCTCGGTGCCGCGGCCGAGCGCCGCCCGCAGAGCCCTGATGACGTCTGCGACGTTCTTCTGCGGCTCGCGCTTCCACGTCAGTTCCTCCAGATGCCACGGCAGATCGGCCAGGTCCCACCTCTGATAAGCATCCGCGAGCGAGGAGTCCACCATCGCTTGCGGCGGGGCGAACTCATAGAGGTGCCCCCGCAGGGCCGCCACCTCGTAGGCCGTGCCCTTGTAGCTGCCCTTCGTCCCGCCGAGAGCCCTGGCCATGTTCCTCGCTGCGCTCGGCTTCTCTGTGACCACGATCGCGACCATGCCGACTCCTTTTCACCGATGACTCGAAAGCAAGTTTAAGTCTACTCGAAAAGGCCATTTGAATGGGAATCAAAAGAGGAATGAAAAGTATTTGAATGGTGCGAGGCTGTTCGTGCGGAGAAGGCCGGCGCCCGCATGCTGTCCGAGCCATCACCGCTCGTCGAAAGAAGAGACGCCCCCGAGAGGCACAGTTTCTCGGGGGCGTCGTCCATCGAGTGCTAATATCGGGCCTCGGTGTCCCAGTTCAGCCCCCGGCAGCAAGGTAGCGG